>JAGGYZ010000166.1 GCA_021162285.1 Candidatus Fermentibacteraceae bacterium | reverse complement strand
GCAGAGGAATTTGCGGAAAAGGGTTTCAGCGGTGCCAGGGTAGATGAAATTGCCAGGCGGGCAGGAATCAACAAAGCTATGCTGTACTACCGCATAGGCGATAAGGAAGAGCTTTACCGGCGTGTCATTCTCAGGGGGCAGAAGGGTATGCACGATGCCATGCTGAAGGCAATTGAAGCTACTCGCACCGCACCGGAAACAGTTGCAGCCATGCTTGCCGGCGTTACCAGAAATGCTACGGAAAACCGGCTTACACCGTCTATCATGCTGCGGGAGATAGCAGGCAACGGAAAAACACTGCCGGACGAGGGTCTTCAGGGTATGAGAAAGTTTATGAACACCATACGCTCAATGGTTACAATGGGTGTGGAGGAAGGATCTTTCAGGAGTGTCGATCCTGTTACCCTTCAGTTTCTGGTGACAGGAGCAGTGTTTACACTTTCTCTTACCGCAGAAATGCGGCAGCGGCTGAGCCCTGAAAACCCCGGTCCCGTTACTCCCACCGAAATTGCTGAAGCACTTGGAGATATCATCTACAACGGAATAGTGAGGAGATAAAAATGAACAAAACAATGCTGATACTACCTATTCTCCTTGCTCTGGCATGCGGGGGAGGCGGAGACAACCTGTTTTCCGGAACCATAGAGATCGTTGATGTAAGGATTTCCGCCAGAGTCGGAGGTGCTGTCCTGCAGCGTGCAGTTGAACAGGGTGACAGAATTCAGCAGGGCCAGCTTCTTGTTAAAATTGATGAGACAGAGTACTCCATTGCCCTTGCCCAGAAAGATGCAGCACTTGCAATTTCAGAGGCGAAACTTCAGACACTTGTTTCAGGAACAAGACAGCAGCAGATCATTGCTGCATCCTCAGATGTTGAAGCTGCCCGTGCCGCCAGAAATCAGACTGCAGAGGATCTTGCAAGAGCCAGGGAACTTTTTTCCGCCGGAGCAATTTCCGACCAGATGCTGCAGGCGGCTGAAACTGCTGCTGTTCAGGCACAGACAAGGCTCACCGGTGCAGGCCAGGTGTACTCACTGGCCGTTGAAGGAGCCAGATCTTCTGAAATTGAAGCTGCTGAAGCGGCGGTGGATCTGGCCGAAGCCGCCAGACAGCTGGCACAGCAGCGTCTTGAATGGACCACAATTGTCTCTCCTCTCACTGGCACGGTAACTGGAACAAACATCGAAGAGGGAGAGAACACCTCTCCAGGGATGACAATTGTTACTGTAGCCGCGATGGATACCGTTAAAGCCGTGTTTTACATTTCGGAACCCTATCTCACAACTGTTGAAACCGGCAGTATCGTTACAGTAACCGCGGACTCCGCCGGCGACACTCAGAACACTGTTACGGGAAAAGTTACACACATAGCTGACCAGGCGGAATTCACCCCTTCACAGGTGGAAACCCGCGAGGGAAGAACCAGTCTGGTTTACCGTGTGGAGGCAAGCATTCCCAATCCCGGTTCTGTGTTCAAAGCAGGAATGCCTGTGGATGTGGAGATCAGCCTCTGATGTCGCCAGTTGTCCGTGTTCAGGGTCTGACAAAATCTTTTCAGGAAGTTCAGGCGGTTAAAGATATATCTTTTGAGGTTAATAAAGGTGAGGTGTTCGGGCTTGTGGGGCCCGACGGGGCAGGCAAGACCACCGCAATGCGAATTCTTGCTGCCATACTTGCACCGGACCGGGGATCAGCTGAGATTCTGGGTATGAACACAACATCCAGCAGAGAGAAAATACACGACAGAATAGCATACATGAGCCAGCGTTTCGGTTTGTACCAGGATCTGACAGTTGAAGAGAACATAAGGTTTTATGCAGACATGTACGGCGTGGAAAAGAAACTGCAGGAGTCTGGAATACAAAAACTTCTGAACTGGAGCAGCCTTACACAATTCAGGAAGAGACCGGCAGGCAAGCTCTCCGGAGGTATGAAACAGAAGCTGGGTCTGGCCTGTGCGCTGGTGCACACACCGGAGCTTCTGCTGCTTGATGAACCGACAAACGGTGTGGATCCTGTATCACGTAAGGAATTCTGGAATCTTCTTTACCGGCTGGTTGATGAAGGTCTTACCATTATCATGACCACAGCCTACCTTGATGAAGCAGAAAAATGTCATCGTCTGGCATTCATGAACAAAGGTGAGATAACTGCCAGGGGAACCCCAGGTGAGATTGTAAGGCTCATCCCAGGCGGTGTTTACAAGTTTAAATCAGACAATCCATTTGAGGAATCCAACCTGATCTCCTCGAAAACCGGTGCGGTTTCCACTGTTTTCGGTTCACAGGTTCATGTAATGGGTGATGTAACGGAACAGGACATACAAACTACTGTTGGCAGACCGGTGCAGATAACAAAAACACAGGGCTCTGTTGAAGATGCCTTTGTTTACCTTTCGGAAACAGTCTATGACAGATAACGACTATGCGGTAACGCTTGAAAACCTCACCAGAAAGTTCGGTGACTTTACAGCGGTGGACGATGTTTCGTTCTCGGTTAACAGAGGAGAGATTTTCGGTTTTCTGGGCCCGAACGGCGCCGGGAAAACGACCACGGTCAGAATTCTCTGCTGCCTTCTGCGGCCCAGCTCAGGAGAATGCCTGGTG
>JAGGYZ010000007.1 GCA_021162285.1 Candidatus Fermentibacteraceae bacterium | reverse complement strand
GCCGTTACCGCTGCCCACCCAGGTATAGATTATATCCATCATTCTGGAGTTGTACCCGCCTGCGCTGTACTGAAAGTGTGTCCACACCCCAGCATTTCTGCCAGAGTAACCTGCCCTTACAGCATCGGAACTTGTTGAGCCACCACCTTCAAACCAGCCGGTGGAGTGCTGCACACTTGCACTGGCATTCCATGCAACACCGGAACCAGCGGTAAGTACACCAAGCCGCAGAGTTCTGTCCGGATGGGTAATGCCGGTTCTCATATCCATCTCTCCACCGGCTGTTGCAGTTGATACCCAGCTGCCTGTTTCAGCTTTGATTCCCATATCGGAAACAGCCAGCCCTCCGGACAGACTGTCTGACCAGCTCTCACCGGTGTAGGATGAAGTCATGAACGGTGTGAGTAAATTGAGCTTCAACGACACATCAGCCGAGGCAACTCCCCGCCTTCCACCTGTCAGAAGATCTGCACCTGTCCTGGAAAGACCGCCCAGAGACAATGAAACATTGAGTGTGCCATCAAAAGGGATGTAGTCAATCGCTGCAATGGTTGATGTTCCGTCGTCCTCAAGAAACCGTTCTCCTGCAGTTACAAGCAGCCTGTCTCCGCCGACATCCCCCAGCACGAAACTGTCTTTCCCCTTCCAGCCAGGCGGAAGGCCCCATTTCTCAAGGTTCGCGTCTGAATCAATATCATCAGGAGCATTGAATCCCTGTGACATGTACCTGCCGCTGAGGTTCATTACAGGTCCGGATTCCCATGTATTCAGGGTAATTTCTCCCCCGGAAAGGGTTCCCTGGCGGGTTGTTGCTTCGGTGTTGAAAAGGTTGCCCCGCTTTCTGGAAAAGTGAGTGAACACGCTGATGTTTTCAACAGCTCCTGTGCTGAAATTCAATGTCGAACCTGCAAGGTCCAGAGAAACCGGGATTGAAATGTACCTTCTGGCAAAATGTGTTCCTCCACCGGCACCAGCCCACACATATCCTCCTGTTGCAGAATCGTATATGTAGTCTCCCTGTCCATCAGGAGGAGCCTGAAACTCTACACTCCAGTCTCCCTGTTTAACTCCTGCCCACTGGTATCTTTCCAGGCTGTCCAGTGTGTAGCTGCCATTGTCTTCTCCAACATAGGTGCCCCCGTCTATCCAGGCATCGGAAGGGTTGTCTCCGGCACTTTCAAGGGCTTGTTCAACTTCATCGGTCATAACAAAACCCAGAGGAACATCGATATCATCACCCCGTGAGAAACCGGAGAACCCGAATGAGGTCTCCTCTCCTATTTCAAACACGGTCTCTACCCTGCCAAGATTCTTCCTGAATCCATCACCTTCTCTGTACCATGAGATGTCTACCCTCTGATCCCGCCTTATAAGCCTTTTTGTTGTAAATGTTACTGAGCCCGACGGATAGTCTATTTCGTAATCGGCTCCTGATCCTCTGTTCAGTCTGACTCCGTCAAGGAACACCTGCTCACTGCCCGGGGTTACACCACCTCCGGAGGCAAAATTATACGGACCCTGAAGCCCTTCTTCAGTGAGAAACACAGTCTTGCGCCTTTCAGAACCGGTTGTTCCGTAACCTCCTGAAAGGTCAAAGAACTGAACAGGATGAATCTCGCCGCCAAAACCGCTTACCTCGCTGCGCCAGGCTACTGCTCCCTGGCTTTCCCAGTCCAGATCGCCCATCTCGGCATTCCACTGACCACCGTCCAGGGCTATGTAAACTTTGTCCAGATCCGCGAGAGCTTCCGACGATGATGCTCCCAGCGGAATATCCCTGTCGGTAATTCTTCCATTGATTGATATCCCGGGAGCCAGAATACCCTCTATTGAAAGCTCAGTTCCCTGTGAGATGCCTCCTCCTGAACCAACTGAAACACCGAGCCTCTTGGAACCGGAGATAAACAAGCCTTCAGAAACAGGGCTTTCTCCTGTGTAGAACCCCGGTATTTCCAGTGTTTCTCCCCTGTCAGCTGTTTGAACCGAAAGTTTTGAAACAGGGAGAACAGAAAAGTCCAGTGTATCCGCAGTAACTGTAACTGTGTCCCCGGCAAGTGGAATCGGTGAGAAAGCAAGCCCTACAGATGGTCCTCTGGATGCGGGAACAGCTGAGATTGTGTCTCCGTGCACCGTTGCTGTAATCGAGCCTGGCACAAGCCAGACCGAGTCTGGAAGAGCTGTGTAGTCAAGCCCGGAACTGATTACTGTAAATGAGTAACCCACCACGGAAAACAGTACCAGAATGGGAGTCATTCAAGAACCAGAGGCGTTTCGCCACCCCAGAGAACAACGATTTCTCCATCTGGAGAGGCTGATATGGAAGAATATGGAATATCTGTAGAAAGCGTATCCCCCTGGTACACACAGAGAACTCCAGAGTCAAGAATCAGTATTCCCCGGGAACTGTAACATGCGGAACCGCTCCCGGCAATTCTTACTGGAAGCTCCCCGGGTTCTACGATGAAAACTCCTTCTGAGCCGCTAACCATTCCACTGCCCGAAGGTCCCCTGCACAGTCTGGAAAACGATCCGGCACAGTTCCTGGCAATTATCTCTCCTCCGGGATACACTACATTGCCCCGGGCGGTGTCCACTGCCCATATACGCAATCCCGGCAGAAGAACATCGCCGACACTCTGCATGGACACTTCATCAATCAGAATGTCGTCTTCATCGTACTCCAGAAGTATTCCGGGGTTTTGAAAACAAACAACCCATCTACCTGATGGTGAAACGGCCAGACCTGAAGGAAGCCCGGCATAACCTGTTTCAAAACTCTGCCGGTTGCCCAGTGAATCCAGTCTGATCACCCCGGGGTCGGAAACAGGCAGCAGCCAGATTGTACCACAGTTGTCAATCTCGAGGTCTTTGATCGGGGTATCCGGAAAGCTGAACGAAAGGATCAGGAATGTACTAACGCACCACAGCAACACGGCCGGTTTCCGTTCTGGACCCCTGCTGGAAGCGGTAAAAGTAGATTCCCGAAGCAAGTTCCGAAGCTCCGGTATAGGTAATTACAGTCTCGCCGGAGGAAGCAGTCATGTTTACAGTTTCCACATATCTTCCCGACTGATCGAACATTGATAAAACAACAGGCTCTCCGGTAGAGACAAACTGAAAATACAGGTCACCCAGACAGGGGTTGGGGAAAACGGCAAAGTTTCCGCTGCCAGTACTGCCTGCGGCAATGTTGAGATCAAGGCCGGCAAAACTGTTGCACAGAAGCATCAGCGTTCCAGTGTGCTCAAGGCTCACAGCAACATCGCAGGCACTGCCTGTATCGAGTTCTGTTATGGAGGTCCCGTTAAAGAAAAATGCGTTAAGGTTACCTATTCCCGTACCTTCCACCCTCAGGCTGCCGGACAGGTCATCGCCAACACTGTAGTAGTTTCCCTGATAACCATCAACACTGTGCCACGGGTCGCTGTATGGAGTGTCTGAAACAACCCCTGTGTAATCCAGACCGGGCCGGTTTCCAGGATCGGTGGTATCGTAATCAGCTATGCTGAAACTGTTCCACCCGTAGCCGAGGGACGGGTCATCTACGAAACATGAAATCATCCAGTCTGACAGTATGTTTTCCATCTCCACAGAGTGCCCTGTAGCTGACTCAATGGCATCTATCACACCCTGAATACCCTTTGTGGAACCGTGCATACTGTTCCAGATAAAATCCTCGCCGCCGTAGTTCTCAAAAAGGTAAGAGAAGAAAAGGTATCCCGCTCCGTAGCCTGCAACCACTTTTTCTCCGTCGGTAAACTCCGTCCACTTTATAGGTGTAACTCCACCGTAATCAACAAAGGTTTCCACCTGAAAGGCAGGATAACCGCAGAGGAATGTACCTGTCTGTGCCTGGTTTTCCAGAACCCATAGCTCTTCACCGCTGAATGGCTTTATGCCGTACTGAATAAGGTGAACCAGTTCGTGACTGGATGTGTAGGTTGCGTCTTCCATCCTTGCGGGATAGCAGTCGATGTACAGCATTTCAACCTCGTTGGAGTGCCCGCCGTAGTAGTTCCTGGCTTCGTACTCTGTGAACATGTTGTAGGGGCTGAAGAACCCGGCGATGTACCACCTCTGCCCGTTGACACCGTAACCGTCTTTGATATTGAGAATAAGGTAGTACACCCTTGGATCGTTGTCCATGAGATCCGGGATGTCTCCGAAATACTTCGCATCGGTTGCGGTTATGCCATCTGCACCCTCCAGAGCTGCTGCAAGAGAATCTACAGCACTCTGATCAAAGTTGATCTCCCACTGGGTATCCTCTACGAAGATATAGGAAAGATCTCCTGCAAACCTGCAGGTCGCACTTGTAAGGTAGAACATAGGAACAGGTCCGCTCTCATCCATTGCCCAGAAGTT
>JAGGYZ010000195.1 GCA_021162285.1 Candidatus Fermentibacteraceae bacterium | reverse complement strand
TTACAGGCTGAAGCACTTTCCAGCCTGCATTTACAATGAAAATGGAAACAACAGCACCTCCTATGCTGTCCAAAAAACCCAGTGAACTGCTGATCACAGGAGCTGCCACTGCCACAAGAACTGGAATGGAGCTGAGCCCGTCAGAGCGGTGGTGCCAGGCGTTTGCTGCGAGAGCACCTGAACCGGTTTTCCCAGCCTTCCTAAGTGTCCATCTGAACAGTATTTCTTTGGAAACCAGTGAAATCGCTGCAGTTACCACTGCAAACAAATCAGGCCTGATTGATGAGGAATGGCTGCTGAAAGTTCTGAGAGAATCAACTGCTATTCCAATTCCGGTAACAACAAGCATAAGACCAATAAACAAACTTACAACTGTTTCAATTCCCTTGTGCCCCATGGGGTGGGTTTCATCAGGAGGTCTACACCAGAACCTGGCACCTACAATAACAGCAATATCTGTTGTAAGGTCAGAAAAACTGTGAACCGCATCAGCTACAAGTGCTCTGCTTCCTGCGTGAACCCCGGCAAATCCTTTCAGAGCAGTAAGTAACACATTGACAAGCAGCCCTGCAACAGCCGCCCTCTGTATGTGCTCTGCTTTACGTGGAGACTCTGGCGATGTATCCGGCATAAAACTCCACACATCTGAGATAGTCTGCTACAGAGATACTTTCATCTACCGAGTGAAGAACTCCTATTCCCCGGTTTCCAAGGTGTACCGGCATAAACCGGTAGGTGTTCTGTGCAACCTTCGAATACCTTCTGGAATCGGTAGCTGCCGGGAAAACCCCTGTTCTGAACCGGGTTCCTTCTGGAATAACCTTCAGAATCACATCTCTGAGCGCCGTCATATCCCTTGTATTCACACTGGAAACTTCTGAAGGTTCTGAAACACTTGCGTTGTCAAGAAGTTCAACCACTATGCCAAGCGGCTCCACAACCTTGACAATGTGACTGAAAACCTCTGAAACAGAACTGCCCGGAGATGGTCTGGTATTCACTGTAGCTTCTGCTGTTTCAGGAAGAATGTTCTCTTTGTACCCTCCGGAAATAACTGTGGGAGCTGCAGTAGTGGCAAGCCATCTGGAAGAGCTAATTCCTCCAGAAATCTCTGTCCGGGGAAAAACACTGTTTTCAATAGCAACCAGACCTGCTGCAAGGGTACCGATTGCAGTTCTCTGCGGCGGAACTGAAGAATGCCCCTGAACAGCTGAAGCAACCAGTCTGAAAGAAGCGTAACCCTTTTCTGCAACAGCCAGCTCTGCTGTAAATCCACCGTCAGAATCGGAGTAGATATAGCCGCCCTCATCCAGAACACTGCTGCAGACAACTTCCCTGGCAATCAAACTGTCTGTGATTGCCTGTGCACCGGAAAGACCGCCTACCTCCTCATCATGGCCAAAAGCCAGATATACAGTACGCTCCGGTTTGTATCCCCTGGTCAGAAGAAGGGAAACTGCTTCAAGCATTCCACTGTAACCGCACTTGTAATCAACTGTTCCTCTTCCCCATACTCTGCCTTGAAAAACTTCACCACTGAAAGGATCGTGGGTCCAGTTGTCTGACCTGCCGGCAGGCACAACATCCTGATGGGCAGCGAGCATTACAGGTTCAAGGGTTCGATTGCCTTCCCACTTCAGCAGAATCGAAGCACCACCATGCAGTTCCATTTCAAGAGAAGAAAAAACCTCCGGCCAGGCTGCTGTCGAATACTCACGCATCATATGAAAAGGCTCCAGAGAGAAACCCTCTGGAGCCGATACAGTGGGAAACTTTACAGTGGAAGCAAACCGCTGTACAATTTTGTCTCTATCTCGAGCTGAAAGCTGCAGCCTCCCGGCAACAGCATCGTCAGTTGGTAACATTTACCCATTTTATGTTAAAACCCTCATAACCCAGTGAATCAATTGCTACAGATACACTCTCCGCTATCTCCATCGCCTCGCCAAAGGTGGACTCTGAAGGAAATATAAGTGTAACATAAACCGGTCTTTCATCAGTATTCCTTCTTGAAATGGTTCTGACAGCCTGATTCATTCCACTGTTGAATACCCTCTCATCATACCGGTAACCATTGGCAGGTTCCACTATATCCTTGTTGAATTCATCTATCATCACTCTGAACCATTCTTCTGTAAACAGAATCTTCAGTTCCACTGGCTGCACCTCGGCGGAATCACTTACAACGGGAAGAATTGCCACTGCCATGTAGTCAGTTTCTGTGGAGTCTGTCCAGGCATACAGCGAATCAGGAGCAAGTGACCTGAAATCGTTGCTGTTGATCTTCTGCAGCATATAGTTTACAACAGGCTGTATAGACATGGAACCTCGTCCCAGAAAAGACACACCGGTACCCTCTGGTATAAGAGAAAGGTCTACATTGGTTCTCGGAGCAGCTGAAGTTCCCTCTGCGTTGAACACGTAAACAATATCCGTGCCAAGAAGAATCGGAAGGGAATCGACGGGTATTTCAACCTCCAGATCTTCAGCTGTCATCTCTACCTCCGGCTCATATTCAGCCCGATCGAAACTGCTTACGATAAATACTGCGCCGGCAGCACCAATAAGAAACACCATCAACCCTATAAGACCGCCTTTCCCCGTCCTTGTAGATGAAAGATCAGGGGGTGTCGCATTTCTCCCTTTCGAATCATCCAGGGGTTTCTGCAGAGCAGCTCTCTGTTGCTTCATAGGATCTGTCTGAGGTTCCAGACTGAATCCGCAGTTCTCACATTTCCCGGTATTCCGCCCGTTATCGTGACCACAATTTCTGCAGCGCATCAAATGACCTCCATTGAACTCTCGGTCTCTGAAGTAGAGTCTGCTTCGGCAGGTATATAAAAACTCTCAAAATACTCCTGATCAACATACAGATGATACTCTTCAGACAAACTGTCAACAAGAGCCTGTATCACATCGGTTTCTGCTCTCTGTCGAGCCTCTGCAGTGACAAGATCCTTTATATCTTCGAAAGCTGCAACATGTTCATCCAGCACCGTTTCCAGACGGAACCAGAGCGCCGTTGTATCTGAGAGAGACACCACTGCTTCCTCTCCGGGGACAAGAGCCCAGAGTGATTCCCTGTCACCCTCCGGAATCATTTCTCTTCTGAAAGGAATTGAAAGAGTCTCTTCCCCTTCGGCAACGACAGGAGGGAATGTTTCAAACTCATCTTTTGCAGCAAGTACATCTTCACCGGAAGACATCATTTCCTGAGCTGCCTGTATCCTGTCTGTGTCTTTCAGAAAGAGCACATTAAAAACACGGCTCTCCGGAATCAGATGATCATCGCGGACTTCCAGGTAAATTTCGTTGAGGGCTGAGGTGTCCGGCTGAACTTCCGGTGAGATTACCACCTCGTAGTATTTGTCAAGCAGATTTTCCCAGTGTTTTGAATTCAGCTGTCTGGCGATATCAGGTGCAGTATCCAGCCCGAGAACTATCGCCTCATCCATTTCTATATCGAACAGTGCAAGCCTCCTTGCATAGTCATCAAGCCACTGCAGGTTCTTTGTGTACCGTGGAAGATATCCGGGAAGTCCCTGAATGTTTTCTGCAACGGAAAACAGACTTCTGGAACCTCCGTCCCACGATACTACTTCCAGTTCCTCCTCTTCAGGCAGAAATGCACCAAATGAATATCCAAGAGAATCAGACCGCTCCTGCATGATGTTCAGGGCATCAAAGTTAACCTGCACATGATATGCTGTTTTCAGGCTGTCCTCAAGAAACTTCTTTCTTGCTTCCCTGGAACGGGCAAGAAGCATGGCACCAATTCTCTGTGAGTCACTTTCAAAGGGCTCGGGCTGGTAGGTCCATGTTGAATCGATGTGCAGCAGGCGCCATCCTATTGTTACAGGGAAAGGATCGATAACATCGCCGGGTACTGCCGTTATCAGGTAAGGATAGTCCATTATATTGGAGAAATTTCTGTCCTCAAGAGTTATTTTCCCCCGGGTCTGTCTGATGATTTCATCCATACCTATCTCCACGGCAAATCTCGACAGATCTTCCCCGTTTCTTACCATTGTGCAGACACTGTCTGCAATCAGACTGTCTTCATGATAGAAGCAGGTGTAGCTGATTCCTGTACCCATTGTTTCCCAGAAATCTCTTACAGCACCGCTGTCGAGCTCTACCTGATCAAGAGAAAAGGAAAGGTACTGTGCCTGCAGCAGTTCTCTTGACCTCTCGTGAGTCAGTCTTACAACCTCTCTGTCTTCATCAAGACCGAGGTCAATGGCGTGACAAATGAACAATTCACGCGCAATGATGTTTTCCTTGAAAATATCCACTGATGTGGTATCACCACGATACCTTTCAAACGATTCTGTTACATCTTCAGGAAAAACTGCCCTGTCGCCGGATGCTATAACTGCACCGTCTGGAACACTTCCGGCACCGCTGCCACATGCTGAAAAAACGATAATAGCAACGGTGAAAATCAGAACAAAAGTCTTCATTTAACAACTCCATTTTCTGTTTTTGTTATTCAGTTTTACAAGCACAACCAATAGCATTATTGTTACCCTTTCAATCCGAAATGTCAACAGGAGGTGAAATGTTTATTCAACTGTTTCTTCCGGTTGTTGTGTGGCTTCAATTACTGCCGGCTGTACCGTCATCCTGGAACTGCGGAATTTCTGCGGTAGACATGGTCACGGGAAGTGTTCTGATAAGCACCAATGCAGAGACGGCCTTCCGGCCGGCAAGCACCGTGAAGGCGGTTACAACTCTCACTGCGCTGAATACCCTTGGTCCGTCGCATGTATACCACACCATGATTCAGGTTGATACCCTTCGGAACAGGATTTTTCTGGTGGGGTCCGGCGCGCCTCTGTTGTCCATTGAAGATGTAACAAGAGCTGCAATGGAGACTGCTGCTGCTCTGCCTGTGGGAGCCACCTGGAGCCTGTATCTTGACCCCACGGCACTTACAGGGGAATCACATCTTCCAGGCTGGGACGCTGCAGACTGGAACAGAACCTACTGTCCACCTGTAGAGCCGCTGTGCATAGGTGACAATATCCTGGAGATCGTTGTTTCATCAGTTGGCGGAATAGTCCGGACATTTACTTACCCCCCACTCCCGGATCTCAGGATGCATGAACAGATTACAGCGGCAAATACCCGGACATCACTGGTGGTTACAGGGGGAAACTGGGAAACTGGAGAACCTGAAATGACCATTACCGGAACCATTCGAAACGGCGGCATCGAGGTTTTATACAAACCGTTTGCAGGAGCACCTGGTGAACTGGTCAGGGTACTGCAGGAGGAACTTGAAGAGTGGGGTGTTAACTGCACCTACTCTGGTGTACAGCAGGCGGATACCGGATTGTATACAACAGCGGTTATGTACTCGGATCCACTGTGGATTATTCTTGGTTCCATGAACAAATGGAGCAGAAACATTGTTGCAGAACAGGTGCTTAGAACTGTGGCAAACAGTGTAACAGGAGAATCAGGTTCAACCAGAGCAGGGTGTGATATTTCCGGAGCACTGCTTGACAGCCTTGTTCCAGGCGCACAGGGCTGGCAGCTTGCCGATGGATCCGGACTGTCCAGGTTGAATCTGCTCACGCCCGAGCAGCTGGTTGCTGTGTTTACAGCCGGGGCCGGTTCCCTGGAATTCGGCCCGGAGTTTCTTGCCTCTTTTCCTGTGAACGGAACGGACGGTACCCTTTCAGGAAGAATGGAAGAACTGCCGGCCGGTGCTTTCAGGGGGAAAACAGGGTCGCTCAACGACACTTGCACAATCGCAGGTATTCTCACTACTCAAAGCGGCAGAAAAGTGGCTCTGGCCATATTCCTTCAGTTTCCCAGAGGGCAGATATGGAGAGCCAGAGCCTGGCAGGACGAATACATACAAGCGTTGTACTACACCATGTAAATGCTTTTCCGAATCGGGTTACTTAACACGCTCCATGTACTGCCCGGTTCTGGTATCAACTCTGATTTTTTCGCCCTCTTTTACGAACAGAGGAACCTGAACCACCACGCCTGTTTCCAGTGTGGCTGGTTTTGTTCCACCTGTTGCAGTGTCCCCTTTCAGCCCGGGATCCGATTTTGTAATAGAGAGTTCTACAAAATTTGGTGCTTCAACCATAATGGGCCGGTCCTCCACGGAAAGCACGTCAATCAGACAATTGTCTGTAAGAAAAACCGAAGCACTGCCAACCAGGTCTCCCGAGAGATCAATCTGTTCGTAGGTATCCGGATCCATAACTGTGTAGGAATCTTCAGTATGGTACAGCAGCTGGTAGGATCGTCTTTCAAGCCGAACTTCCGTAACTTTTTCTCCGGCACGCCATGTTTTCTCGATAACTTTACCCTGAACCACATCCTTCATCTTTGACCTGACAAAGGCGGCACCCTTACCGGGATTCACATGCTGAAATTCTGTAATCTGGAAATACCTGCCGTCTATGTTCAGGACCATTCCTCTTCTGAAATCATTTGATGTTGCCATTAATTGCTTACCTCCGCAGCAGTTCCCGTACTATATCAATTGCCGAAAAATACCCGTAAATACCTGCTCCGGAAACAACCACTCCGGCTCCTCCGGCTGTTAACAATCTGTGTCTGTAAGGTTCTCTTTTGTGTATCTGAGAGATATGAACTTCCACTACAGGCCCCTTAAAAGCCCGCATGGCATCAAGCACCGCTACCGATGTGTGTGAAAGACCTCCAGGGTTGATAATCAGTGCTTCACAGTTCAGCGAAGCTTTATTCACAGCAGCTACAAGCTGGCCTTCCGAATCAAACTGCCCGAACACCGCACCGAAACCCGCCTGCATGCACCACTGTTTAAGTTTTGATTCCAGTTCCACAGAGGTGGTTTCTCCGTAAATCGCGGGCTCGCGAATTCCCAGTGAAGCCAGATTGGGTCCGTTGAATACAGCGATATCGCTCATTTGTCGTAGGCCGACAGCCCCAGCTCCTCGCACTCTTGTGCAGAAAACAGATTAAACAGACTTCTCGGGGCCCTGTTCTGGGGTTCTGCCGGCTTGTCTGCGCCGGTCGAAGAAACCTGCGTCTTACCGGTATCACCGGTTTCATCTGTTTTCTTCTGCGCTGCAAGTATGGAAGCCATTCTGCCTGTGTCCGGGTAGGAGACATCCTGCCCTGTAACCCTTGCCTCTCTCTCAGATTCTTTCTTCTTCTCACGGGATTTCTTCAACTGGTCTTCTATTTCAGGATCACCTGGATATTCAAAAAGGTACTCTTCAAAAAGCTCAATTGAACGGTTCCAGTTTCCCTTTTCGTAGTGAATCTCCGCAAGACTTCTAATGGCGATAAGGTTGAGAGGATCGATTGAAATCACCTTCTCAAACACTTCAAGAGCTTCGTCATTCAGCTTTTCCTCGAGAGCGCATCTTCCAAATACAACATTTACCGAAATGTTGTCTGACCAGCTGTTCAACCCTTTTCTGGCAACTTCCAACGCCTCGGCATTCCTGCCTGAACGCCGAAGTTCACCGGCCAGTCTTACGCAAAGTGCCGGTGAAGGGCTGGCAAGCCACTTCTGATACAGATCCTGGATATCGTTCTGTTTGTGCGGCACTTCCTACTCCTTACAAAATGTATCCATGATAATCCAGCCTTCACGCAGGTAAGGTTCCTTCCTGTGGCCGGGATTATAAACCTCCATATCAAGAATATACCATACGCCGCCCAAGTCAAGAACCCTGGTTGTAAAAGAGCCGGCATTCAAGTAGTCGGGGTTTCTCCAGACTCCGGTGAGTTCCCACCCGACTAATCCGTTTTTAACTATAGGCACTGCTGTTATTCTAGCTCTATCAACTGAATCTGCAGATGCGTCACTGAAGAATATTCTTGCCATGGCTTCCCGTGCCAGAATGGCATTTGTTTCCGTGAGCTCCGCGTCAGTGCTCAGCATCCTTATACTGAACAAAAGCAGACACTCATCATCAGGCTGTCTCTGATACTGAATGAAGCCGTCATCAGGGGACCAGATACGAACGAAGAATGACTTTGGCACATTCAGTGTAAATCCCAGAGACTGCAGACTGTCCATTCTTTCAGGCGAAGTCATGCTTGTGCTTACAAAGCTTTCGAAAATGTAGTTATTCATCTGATCATTGTATGCGTTTTCCAGTGTGTCTGCCAGCCCGGAAGGGAGCTCAGGGGACGAGGGATCAACAACCACCCCGAAAACATGTTGATCAAGAGACCACACATTCCTACCACTGTAAATACCGCTGTCTCCTGCTTGAAGTGCAGTGGGCATCAGGAGTGTATCCGAATGATCCAGCAGAAATAATATAGTTCTCCTGGTTTTAAGAGTTCCCTGGAACTCCGATACTCTGGCAAATGAAAAACTGAATACCTCTTCAGGATCTACAGTTTCAACAATCAAGTGAAGCTCCTGAAGACCTCCCTGGTCAATGAAATCTGTAAGAGAATCGCTGTAGACAACCAGTACACCGTTGATTGGACCAATTGATTCGTGTTTGCAGGAAACGAAAAACAGCAATGTCAAAGCCAGTATACAGGGTAATAGAAACCTCTTCATTGTCTCCTTCTTCTCATTCTGTCAAACAGAGGTCTGGCGGCTTTCAGTGCGGTTACAACCAGCGGCAGGTAATTCACTGTTCCGCTCACTACAGACGCAGCATTCCCGGTGTTGATTCTGTTTGTAAGAACCCTGATTTCAGAGGCTGTCTGACCAACCTCCTGTCCTGTTTTCTCTACCTCCTGCAGGGTATCAGAAATCACCGGAGTGAGCCTGGACAGATCGCTTCTGATCTCGCCAAGAGTATCACCCATGCTTTCCAGAACCTTTCTGATTCTTCCGAAAAGCGAAAGAAGAACTCCTACGACAACCCAGAAACTGCAAACCCCGATCAGAAGAACGATTGATGTGGCACTCATATACTTCACTCCCCATGAAGGCGTTTTACCTTCTTAGTATTACGATCTCCACCCGTCTGTTCAGAGCTCTTCCTGCTTCATCGTCGTTGGCAGCTGCAGGTCTTCGTTCTCCAAACCAGATGGGTTCTATTTCTATGTTGTAATCACTGAGCTGAGATTCAAGGTACGCAGCAACATTCAAAGCCCGCTCTGTTGAAAGTCCGTCGTTAAAACCAAAAGATCCATCACTGTCTGCATGGCCCTCCACTGAAACGAACACACCGGGGTTGTTCTTGAGTGTCTGAACAACTCTGTCAAGATCCGGATACTGATCTTCCCGTATTTCCTCCACTGCATTGTCGAAGTAGATAGTTGACATGGAGAGACCCTCCCGCTCACGGGCTACGATCATGAACTGGAACAGGTTGATGGGATCTGTTTCATAGTACAGGTAGTTCAGGTCTTCATTGGTCTGCCTGCAGTTCACATCCAGAGGAATACCTCCTCTAACTCTGGTAAGACCCAGTGTTTCCGGATCAATTCTGTTTCTGTCCATCCATACCTTGTCTACCCTGAAGCTGAGACTGGCCTCAATGATATCAACGCTGTCTACAGCACCGTACACAGTTTCAGGTTCAACCATTACCAGTTCCGCATGCCTTGCAGATATGAGAAAATCTCCTATGTGATCTACGGATGCCTCAAAATAGTAGTATCCCTCATCTTCGTCTGTAAGCGCAGCAGGCATTCTTACAAGGGTATTATCACTCTCCACCCGGAAAAGTCTGAGCAGCCGCAGCTCCAGATTATTCTGTTCAAGCCAGTATCGGGGTATCCTGAAGCCAACGGAAAGATCCCTTATGTCTTCCCCGGTAAATGTTGCTCTTGACGGGAAATAAGCGTACAGCACCTGCTTTTCATCAAGTTTGAGCGTACTGTTCAGCGGTATCTGATCGTACTGAGCCATGGTCAGAGTATCGTTCTGCACATCTCTGTTTGCCCACAGACTTACTTCATACAAATCGGTTCCGGTATCCCATGTTCTTGTGTCCACCAGAGGCGGAAGGGGAGCTCTTGGTTCATTCTCGTACCACGGGGAGCCTCCGAATCTGAATGTAAGACCCGCTCTGTGCCTGCCCCATGTTGACTGAAGATCGTTCATAGGAAGAGAAAAAGCATAGTCGAAGGAAACAGGAACCGCACCTTCATATCTGGCTGACAAACCAGCCGACAGTTCAGAGGTTCTTCCCAGTGTTCTTGCCCTGTAGCCTGCCCTGAACCCCCATGTTGAAGAGGTTCCAAACCACTTCTCCAATCCCATGGCGAAATCGATATCACGCTGTCCGTCTACATCATCCATAGACCAGTCCACCTGGATCACAGGAGTAATAAATCTGGGGTAAAAGGCAGCACCAAGGGAAACTTCCACAGGAAGAACATCCTGCTCGCCGATACCCATGTCCGGAGCGATCAAATTTCTGGCAACCCCTGCTAGGGTAACCCGCCTTCCCAGTTCCGCCTGAAATCCAAAGTCGGCAGAAACGGCCTTCGCCCTCAGACCGGACCCGGCAAACAGGGGGTCGTAGGAGGTAAACTCGTTGTCTGCGTATTGCCTGAACATGTAACGGCCGTTGAAACCGAAAGAAACGGGAAAAATACCCGGCCTGAAGGCCACGGCGAGAAGTCCTTCCCCCTGGGTGCACTGGTCAGACGCATTCATAAAGTCAGCCCCCAGTCCGAAGGCCATGAACCTGGTAACAGGCTGAACATATCCCACTGCCCCGTAGTTAATGGAATTCAGATCCATGTTGGGATAAAAGCTTGTGTACTCTGTTCCAATCAGTAGTCTACCGGATCTGAGAAGCCCTGCAGGGTTCCACCACTGAGCCCACGCATC
>JAGGYZ010000240.1 GCA_021162285.1 Candidatus Fermentibacteraceae bacterium | reverse complement strand
TGAATGTTCTTGTTACCTGTTCTGTAGAGGGTTCTCCAGGTGACATAATGTCTCTGGAATACACGCCTTCGGAACAGGACAATTTCTGGGGAGAAAGGTGGGCACCGCTCCTGTGTGCTGCAGACAGTCTGGTTCTGCATCAGATGTCCAGGGGGCTTGTAAACAGAAATTCCCTGGTGTGGATAAGGGGAACAGGCGGACAGACCTTCTGCCCCTGGTCGATGGTTCCATCGCCTTCCCCTCCGGCAGTTGCCTCAGTTGAAGTTGAAGCGGTGCCCGGTATGATTCCGTACCTGAATACAGGTGATATTCCCGGGATTCTCAGTGTCCCAATGCCGGGAAACGCAGGAAGCGGAGCGAGGGCGGCTTACGCAGCAGCGCTTCTTGAACGTATTGTAAGCCGGATGGCTCTTCCTTCTGGTGCCCTCTGCAGCGGAGTATCGTCTGAAGATGGTTCGGTGGTTCTTCAAATTACAGGAGTAGACTGGAGCAGGCAGACAGCTCTGGAAATTATAAGAGATGAGCTGACTCCAATAATCTTTACCTCTCCCGAGTATCAGCTGCTGAACAATGCGGCGGTGAAAGCAGGAATACCGGAGATGAACCAGCAGGACACCATCACTCTTCTTGCAAGGGTTACCGGCTTTATGTAATGATGCTTAATCTTCTCCTGCTATTTCCATCCACTGCTCTTCAAGAGCGGACAATTCATCGGTCAGATAAGCGTGTTCCTTTTGAAGTTCAACCAGAAGATGAGAGTTGTTGATAACTTCAGCCTGGGAGAACAGCTCCTCTATCTCCCTGCGTCTAACCTCGTGGGGTTCCATGAGTTTCTCTATGCGCTCGATCCTTTTTTCCTTCTTCCGGCGTTCCTTGTAGGCAAGGTTTCTTTCCGCGGCTTCTTTTCTTTTTCTTTCCTTCTCGGCTTCTCTGTGGAACTCTGAAGCAGTTTTTGTGTCTGGCTTAGTGAACTGCTGATCAGCCAGAGTCCGGAGTTTTTCAACATACTCGGTGAAGTTACCGGCAAAAGCCTTTACCTTGTGTCCACTGACCACGAAAAGTTTTTCAGAGAGGGCAGACAGAAGTTTCTCATCATGGCTGATGAGAACGAGGGTTCCTCTGTAGTTTTTTAAAGCCTCCTGCAGAACATCGCGGCTGAAGATATCAAGGTGGTTGGTTGGCTCATCAAGTATGAGAAAGTTGGTGGGTTTAATCAGTATGCCTGCCAGGGCCAGCCTGCTGATCTCGCCCCCGGAAAGAACAGAAACCGGTTTCATCACATCATCGCCTGTAAACAGATACCTTCCAAGATAGCTCCGTATTTCCTTTTCACTCCTTGCAGGAGAAATACTGTGTACATGCTGCAGAACAGTGTGTTTCTTATTTAGCTGAAGATTAACCTCCTGGGAATAGTAACCGATCTCCACGCCGGTTCCCCCTGTTACCTTTCCAGAGGTTGGTTCTTCTATACCGGCAAACAGTCGGGAAAGAGTTGACTTTCCCCCTCCATTCCGGCCAACAATGCCTATACGGTCTCCCCTGAGTATCTCCAGGTTTACACCGGCAAAAACAGTGTTGTCGTAGGCCTTGGTAACATCAGTCAGTTGAAGAACTTTGGTTCCGCTCCGGGGAACATCCGGAGGTACGATTACCATCCTTTTAGGGCTTTTGTAGGTTGCCACCGCGTCCAGCTTTTCCAGCATTTTTTCTCTGCTTCGAACCTGAAACCGCTTGCTTTCAGTGGCTTTAAATTTCCTGACAAATCTTTCCAGTTTCTCTCTTTCGTCGTCTACTTTCCTCGCCTGTTTTTGCAGCAAAGCAGCCTGTACAAGTTTTTCTTTAACGTAAAAAGTGTAGTTTCCACCCCACACCCGCATACTTCCAAATTCGAGTTCCACAACTTTGTTTGCCACCTTGTCCAGAAATGTCGGGTCGTGGGAAATGATCCAGGCAGCGCCTTTGAATCTCTTAAGAAAAGCTTCCAGCCACAGCCGGGCATCCAGGTCAAGGTGGTTGGTGGGCTCATCGAGCAGGATCAGATCCGGGTTGTTCAACAGAATTGCACCCAGCATGGCTCGCATCTTCCAGCCGCCGGAGAAAGCTTCTAGCTCTTTGGTAAAGTCCTGCTTTGAAAAGCCAAGGCCGGACAACACAGCTTCGGCTCTGGACTCCAGGTTGTACGCTTCTGTTGAGTGTATCTGGTCCTGAACACGGGCAAGCTCTGCCAGAACAGAAGCACTTCCGGTTCCTTCTCTTTCCAGGATTGAATGAAGTTCCTCCTCACGGGAAAGAGCAGTGGCACCATCCCCTGAACCATCGCAGACTGCTTTTAGAAGAGTCCCTCCCGGAAACTCACTGATCTGCTGGGGCAGATATCCAATTCTGAGATTGCCGGCTTTTCTGATTTTTCCTGAAGTTGGTTCAAGACCCCCTGAGATAATTCGGATAAGAGAAGTTTTGCCGGCACCGTTTACGCCCACCAGGGCTATCCGGTCTCCCTGATTGATATTGAAGTTGAGATTTGCGAAAATTTCATCAGAACCAAATTCCAGTCCCAGATCGCTGGCCGAAAGCATCATTGGCTGTATACCTCCGCTGTAATATCCAGAGGCTTGAAGTTCAGATAGTCTGCAGAGACGATTCTGTACTTTACCCCACCGTGTTCCATGTTAACAGAGGGTGACCACTTTTCGTGAAGATGACCGTAAAGGCACAGAGAAACTTCTGCCCGGGAAAGAAGCTCTGCAAATTCGCTGGGTTCGCCGTCGATTACCGGAGGAAAATGCATCATGTAGACAAGCTTTTGTCCCGGCCCTTTCAACTCTGCAGCCCGTTCAAGGGTTAGTTTCATTCGATCAAGTTCTCTGCGGTACAGCTTTGAATCGCTTGATGGTTTGAACCCGTCCCACAGAGGAGTGTTCCAGCCTTTGCTGGCGGCGAGAACAAAGCCTCCACAGTCAATTGCATTTCTTTGAAGAGGTACGATAGAACTACCAACGAATTGCATTACTTTATTGAGAGAGCCCCACCAGTAGTCATGATTGCCCCTGCTGATGTACTTTTTTCCCGGAAGAGAGTTAAGAAACTTCAGATCCTCTTCTGCCTCGGAGAAATTCATTCCCCAGGAGATGTCTCCGGGGACAAGAATCAAGTCATCGTTTCCTGCTGTTTGTGTCCAGTTGGTTTTTATTTTTGAAGAATGGTTCTTCCAGGCACTGCCAAAGATATCCATTGGTTTGTTTACTGCAAAACCCAGGTGCAGGTCGGAAATGGCAAAAACACTCACACAGAATCCTCCAGCCATCTTTCAGCGGCAACAGCCACCGCGTTGTTCTGATTTGAAGGTACATTTTCGAATTCCTGCAGCATAGTGTCCGGGCCGTTACTGGAGATGAATGGTCTGTCTGCCCAGCGAAGCAGTTGAATATCGTTCCAGTCATTGCCCACTGCAGCGGTTTGCTGTGACGGAATATCCAGCTCTTCTCTTATCGCATCGCAAGCAGAGGCTTTGCTGACTCCTTTTGCAAAAACCTCAACCCACACAGTTCTCATATCGATGGGACTGGTTGCCCTGATTACCGAATACCTGTGGCCAATTGCCTCAACAAGTTTCTGGATAACCGAGTTCGCCTGATCGGGGTGAACAAAGCCGATGACTTCAGAAGAAGCAATCGCCGGGTGTTCAATCTGTTTGGAAAAAGCACGATAGTAAGCAAGTCTCTTCTTGAAATCAGGACAGTGTTTCCCGGTCATCCAGTGAAGGATATGAGCGTCTGGAAATGTTCCCTGTATGGA
>JAGGYZ010000128.1 GCA_021162285.1 Candidatus Fermentibacteraceae bacterium | reverse complement strand
TCGATACCAACAGGGGGGTTACAAACTACTCATGGGCCGAGGACGGCATTCATATTCTGTACATGCAGGACGAAGCAGGTGAAGAGAACACCCATGTGTACCGTCTTGATGTTGCAACAGGCGAAGTAGTCGACCTGACTCCCATTGAAGGTGTTAAAGCTTATGTCAGTGCTACAGACGAGAACCAGCCCAACACAGTGCTCATAGAAACCAATGAAGAGAATCCCATGTTCTTCGATGTTTACAGCTGCAACCTGGAAACAGGTGAACTTGCAATTGTTGCCGATAACCCCGGAACAGATGAGAACGGCGATATGGTGCTGGGTTACATGCCTGACGAAGATCTCAACATAAGAATGTACTATTCCATCAACCCCGAAACCGGCTACATAACCGTTTATCACAGATGGGATGAAAACTCCCAGTGGGAGGAGCTTGCCAGCTTCTCATCAAATGATGCGTGGGAGCCAAGAAGATTCAGCGATGACGGAAAGGGTATCTATCTGGTTTCCAACCTTGAATCCGATTTGTCTGCTTTGTTTTATCTCGACCTTGAAACTGGCGAGCAGACATACATCACTTCCGATTCCCTGGCCGACGTAGGCGGAGTGGGTTTCGACCCACACACAGGCGAACCGAGATCTGTGTCTTTCAACTATCTCAGGCGCAGGCGCGAGATACTTGATGACTCTATTCAGCCGGATATGGACTTCCTTGCAGGTTACCATGAAGGCGATTTCGGAACAGTTTCCAGAGACAACGCGGACAGTACCTGGATCGTTGTTTACTACACTGTAGACAACCCTGCAGTTTACTTCCTCTACGACAGAACAGACACAAGCATGATAGAGATGTTCACCGCTATCCCGGCACTGGCAGACTACGACCTCGCTTCAGTGGAGCCGGTAGAGATACAGTCACGCGATGGTTATACACTACCCAGTTATCTCACATTACCTGATTCGGAGTTTTACGGAGACGGTCCGTATCCGACTATCATGTATGTACACGGCGGTCCATGGGCCCGTGACTACTACGGCTACGAACCTTTCTGTCAGTTGTTTGCCAACAGAGGTTTTGCTGTGCTACAGGTTAACTTCCGCGGCTCAAGCGGTTTTGGCAAGGAGTTTCTCAATGCCGGTAACAGGCAGTGGGGCAGAGACATGCAGAACGATATCACCGACGGGGTAAACTGGGCTGTAGAGAACGGTATTGCCGACCCTGAACGGGTGGTTATCCTCGGCGGTTCCTACGGCGGTTACGCAACACTTGCAGGTGCTGCATTCACACCGGAACTCTACTGCGCCGCAGTAGACTTCTTCGGTCCTTCCAACCTCATTACATTCATGGAGACAGTGCCGCCCTACTGGAAGCCTCTGAAAGCAATGATGGATATCCGGGTAGGCGACCCTGAAGACCCGGCAGACATCGCAATGCTTGAGGAAGCTTCACCAGTTAACTACCCGGAGAACATGACAATGCCCATGTTCATCGTTCAGGGCGACAACGATCCCAGGGTGGTCAAGGATGAGAGTGACCAGATGGTCAGCGCCCTTCGCGAAATAGGAACGGAGGTTCTGTATGTGGTTTACGGTGACGAGGGTCACGGTTTTGCCCATGAGGAGAACCGCCTTGATTTTGCCGGCAGGGTAGAGGAATTTTTGTTCCTGAATGTTCCAGGTGTTGAGTGCGAGCTGTTTACACCTGTAGATGGTTCAACAGCCAGAATAGAGTAGTTCGGATACGAACAGAGGCCGGGCATTTCGCCCGGCCTCCTAAGTTGAAAGTCCCTTTATAAAAACATCTATGGCAGATGAGATCTGCTCAGAAATCTGGAGATCGGCTGGATTTTCGCCATCAACTGAAAGAGCGTGTACGGTGTTTCCCTGCTCATCAATTACAAGAAGGTTGTTGTTGATCAGTAATGAAATACCATGAACAAGAGCCCAGGCTGTATTTACGTTCACGGCTGTCTTTTCAGATGAATTCATACTGCTTAGAATTTCTTTTATTCCAATGTAGGCACCGGTGGCCGCTTCAAGCAGTTCTTCAGATACAGGTAAATTAATCACTTCTCTACTAAACATAAGTCTGTAGAGTTCAGGATTCCCCGTGGCAAAAGCAATGTAGTGTTCCATAATAACTCTCAACGCAATCTGAGGATTTCTTTCATTTGTGGTTTTCTCGAATGAACTCCTCATTTTTCTGAATCCTTCTGCAGCCACAGCTGCCAGTAGAGCGGCCTTGTTTTCGAAGTGTCTGTATGGAGCTGCTTTTGAAACACCCAGAGACTTGCTGAGTTTCCTCAGTGTAATAGAATCGATGCCGTGATTGCACAGAGCTCTCATTGCTTCATTGATCAGCTTTTCTCGCAGGTTGCCATGATGGTAAGGTTTATTGTGCATCTGGAGACTCCCGGTTTCTTAGAGTACCAGAACATTGCCTGGTATGTAAACCAAGTCAACATATTGTTGATGAATCGTATACTACTATGTTGACAACGTCCACATAGCACAATATGTTATCGCCGTTAACATAAGCATGTTCATTAGCTTTATGGGAGAGGAAATGATGGAATCAACAATGCCTCAGTTGGAAATAGGATCAGTAAAAGCAAAACTACCAATCGTTCAAGGGGGCATGGGGGTAGGGGTGTCCCTTTCAAGGCTGGCTTCAGCAGTGGCTGATGAGGGTGGCATTGGAGTTATCTCAACTGCAGCGATTGGACGGATAAAACCTGATTCCGATGAGAGTGATTCTACCATTCTGAGAGAGGTTATAAGAAAAACAAAAGCGTTAACAAGGGGAATATTCGGCTTGAATATTATGATGGCTATATCCGATTTCAATGAACACTTAAAAGTTGCAATTGAGGAGAAAGTAGCGGTAGTATTTCTTGGAGCGGGACTGCCTTTAAGAATACCGGAAATAATCTCTGTAGACCGGGCAAGAAATTGCTTTACTAATTTAGTGCCCAAGATATCTTCTTCACGGGCAGCACAGGCAATTTGTAAGTTCTGGGACAGACACTACTCAATTACTCCAGATGCTGTGGTGGTTGAAGGGCCAAGGGCAGGCGGGCATCTGGGATTCAGAATGGAAGATATTAATAATCCGGAATTCCGTCTTGAAGTTTTGTTACCGGAAGTAATCAAAGAAATTGTTCCATATGAGCAGAAGTATGGTAGATCCATTCCTGTAATCGCTGCAGGAGGGATTTACAGCGGAGAGGATATTCATAAATTCATAGAATTGGGCGCAAAAGGCGTAAAGATGGGAACAAGGTTTGTAGCCACAAACGAATGTGATGTCGATTCAAAATTCAAGCAGGCTTACGTGGACTGTAGTGAAGAGGATTTGATTCTAATCAACAGTCCCGTAGGTCTTCCGGGAAGGGCGATAAAGAGTAAGCTGCTGACCGATGTAAGCAGAGGAATAATCAAACCCATTAACTGTCTCTGGAAATGTCTAAAAACCTGCGACAGAAGGAAAGCTCCTTACTGTATTGCAGAAGCTTTAAGCAATGCCAGAAACGGTGATCTGGTAAACGGATTCGCTTTTGCAGGGGCCAATGCATTCAGGATAAAGGAGATCATCTCTGTAAAGGAACTGATGAGCACTCTGGTTGAGGAATTCAATTTGGTCACAAGCCCTACAGCTTGAAGAAAGATTTAATTCTGGCCAGAATGTCTTCTCTGTGTTTTTCGCTGGATTTGCTTTCTACTTTGTTCCGGCGTTTTGAGGCTTTGGTCTGTGACGCAACCTGCTCTTTTCTGCGGCTTTCAAGCATGGAACTGAGAGGCTCAACCAGTAGAGGATTGGATTCAAACAGAGCCTTGAGACCCTGCTTGCCAACCACAACAACCTGGGTTTCTTCCAGTGCAGTTACCGTTGCCGATCGTGGTTCGCCTGTTAAGAGACTCATTTCGCCAAAGCACTTGCCGGGGCCAAGGCTCGCAAGAACAACAGGTTCATTCTTACCTGTCCTGAGTGTGACTTCCACGGAACCGGATCGGATCAGGTACAGGCTGTCACCTGTATCACCCTGACGAACCATTGCCTCCCCCCTGGTGTAGCGAAGAATAGAAGAATACTCTGCCAGGGTTGTGATGTCTTTGTGTGTAAGGGGTTTGAACAGGTCAAGGTTCTTCAGTTCCCTGATAATGTCTTCGCGGAGCTCGGCTCTGAGTTTCTCTTCGTGGTCTGGTGTTACCGTGTGCAGGTAAACATCATTGATGGGAAATGGAATACTCATGCCGGCCCTCTGCAGACAGTACCATATTCTTGATCTTACGGCATCAGTGATGTGCAGTTTTCGCGAGAAATCCGTGATCCAGAAACGAACATCGTACTGGATGGAGCTGTCTCCAAAGTCTTCAAGAAATACTACTGGTGATGGTTTTGTGCTGATTCCATTTGTGTCTGAAACGGCTCCCAGAAGCACTTTCTTTACCCTCTCAGGTGGATGAGCGTAACCCACACCTACGGTAATGTGGGCAAGGTGCAGCTTTGTGGGTTTGCTGTAGTTCGTTACCACTGTTTTTGAAACCGTTGCATTGGGTACAGTCATAAGATCGTTGTTCCTGGTTCTTATTGTAAGAACTCTCCAGTTCATTTCCTCCACTGCACCTTCAATCCCGTCGATCTCAACCCAGTCTTCCATATCGTAGGGTCTTTCCAGCTGCAGAGACAACCCGGCGAACACATTACCCAGTATGTCCTGAAGGGAGAGACCTATTACAGCGGAAAGAACTGTTGAAGTAACAAGAAAGGCGGTAAGTTTTACACTGAACAGGGTGTTCAGAAGAACCACGGCCAGGGTTGCCATGATGATGAAGGTGAGAACATCGATAACAAGTCTTGGAATAGGAAGCTCCATCTGCCTCCTGGCAAGATGCTCCCACAGAAGAAGAGTCATGAACTGAAGTACAGTGTTTGCCGCCATCATGATGGAGAGAGCAAGAAGAACTCTTATCCCCATACCATCAGGTGGCACGCCAAGCATCTTCAGGGCCAGGTATACACCCAGGGAAACCCCTGTGGCAATTACCCAAAGTTTAAGCCTGCTCTGGCCCTCGTGCTTTTTTAGCACCCACAGCATAAGCCCCACGGAAAGCCCGAGAAAAACAGCTTCACCCAGATGTGTCCAGTTCATAAGTTCACCCCCTTCTTGT
>JAGGYZ010000152.1 GCA_021162285.1 Candidatus Fermentibacteraceae bacterium | reverse complement strand
GCTTCTCAGCACTTCTGGCAGGAATGACCGCCGGAGCAGTGCTTGCCAACATGGGACGGGGCGCCTTCCGGGTTATCTCTTCCCTTGAACAGCTCTCTCCGCCACTCTACGCAACATTCTTCGCCATTGCCGGGACAGAACTGAGTTTTAAGTTCTTCTCTTCTCCTCAGGTCGTTCTCATGGGTATTCTTTTTATACTGGCAAGAGCTGCAGGAAAGTATTTCGGTGTTCGCAGCGGGGCAGCCATGGCCGGGTCGGACCCGTTAATAAGAAAGTACCTCGGGCTTGCAATGCTTCCCCAGGCTGGTGTGGCAATAGGGCTCGCACTGTATATTCAGGCCGCTCCCTTCTTTGCAGGACACGAGGAGCTTGCCTCAACCATGGTCAACATAGTTCTTATGAGTGTTTTTGTTAACGAGCTTGCCGGTCCTCCTGTTTCAAAGTATGCCGTGGTACACGGCGCAACTCTTTAGGAAGGCACATGAAGATATCATCTTTTCTCGACATTTCCAGCTGCAGCAACAGATCGGTGTTTCCCGACAAACAGCAAGCTCTAAGGGAAATGGCAGGTCTTCTCTCGAAAAACCCCGCCTCAGGCGAGGAAACCGCTGATTCTCTGTTTGCCGGTATGATGGAAAGGGAACAGCTGGGGTCAACCGGGATGGGTGACGGAGTTGCAATACCGCACTGCCGTCTCCCTGGAATGAAGAGTTTCACCCTTGCCCTTACAGTGTGCGATAAAGGTGTTGCGTGGGACTCCATCGACGGTCGAAGCGTTCATATTGTCTGTGCGATTGCAGGCCCTGTCGAGAGCACTGATGAACACCTCAGACTGCTTGCTGGAACCGCCAGAGTGCTCAGCAGCGGCAAGGCAAGGTATGAACTGCTGAACAGCAAGACCGATTTCGCCATGAGAGAATCTTTTCTTTACCACCTCTCTCCTGTCACAACAAAACACAGCAAAAAGAGCAGAAAGAAACTGCTTATTATGGTTCTTCAGGAAGAGAAAGCTTACAACGATGTGATGGAACTGTTCCTGGAAATGGGTATTGAAGGTGCTGTAACTGTAAACTCCGACATGATGGGACCAATGCTTTCCAACGTTCCTATTTTTGCCGGTTTCATGGATGTTCTGGGTCGAAGCAGACCGGAACCCCGGATGTTGTTTACACTTATTCCGGAAGAAGAAGTGGACAGTACGGTTGCGGCAGTTGAGGAGACAACAGGTGACCTTGATAACCACCGAGGAGCCTGTATAATCGTGCTTGATGCAGTATCAGTAAGAGGAAGTCTAGAGACTTTGTGAAAGGACCGGATATGAACGATCTCTCCACTAAAATGAGTAAGCTTTTCGGCAGGATTGAACAAAACAACCTCTGGAGACAGAGGCAGTGTATAAACCTGATTCCCAGCGAAAACACACCCAGCCCCATTGTGAAAATCTGTGAACTCAGTGACCCGGCTGGAAGGTACGCAGAACACCGTACGATGAAAGGCAATGAGGTTTACTTCTACCACGGTACAGATTTCATCCGCGAAATTGAAATTGAGGCCCAGCAGGCCCTTGGCGAGTACTTCGAATGCAGTGAGGCGGAGCTTCGCCCGGTAAGTGGACAGATGTCCAACGAGGTTGTGTTCAAAGCTGTAACAAAGTTTGTCAACCGAAAGTCACCGGAGGGAACATTCAGAAAACTCCGCTCCGTTATGAACAACGACCTTGGTAATGGCGGCCACCTTTCCAGCCAGCCCATGGGTGCTCTTTTCAATTTTGTTGAAATAAACCCTTCCACTGGTAAAGAAAACTGTATCAACTTCCCTGTTATGAAGGACAATCCCTACAGAATTGACGAAGAAAAGATGATAGAGCTCCTCGACGATACAAAACCGGAGCTTGTTGTTTTCGGTAAAAGCATGTTTCTCTACCCTGAACCTGTTAAAAGATTCACCGATCATATCAGAGACTGGGAAGAAAAACCTGTTGTAATGTACGATATGGCACATGTTTTCGGTCTTTACGGTGCGTTCCAGGCTCCTCTGGCAGAAGGTGCTGACCTTGTTACAGGCTCCACACACAAAACTTTTTTCGGGCCTCAGAGAGGTGCCATTGTTAGCAACATGGCCAGAAAGACACACTTCAGAAAGCTGTGGCTTGACATAAAGAGCAGGGCTTTCCCCGGCTCAACATCAAACCACCATCTGGCAACCCTTCTGGGACTTCTTGTTGCAACTCACGAAATGAACGCCTTTAAAGACGAATACCAGAACAAGGTACTGTCAAATGCAAGGGCATTCGCAAAACACCTTGCCGACAACGGGCTGAAGGTTGAAGGAGACCCTGCTGACGGCTACACACACACACACCAGGTTGTTGTAAGGGTAATTGACCACGGTGACGGTGCTGAGATAGCCGACAGACTCCAGGAGAACAACATCATTGTTAACTACCAGGCACTGCCTGATGATGACACTTTCCTTACCTCCAGCGGTATCCGAACCGGCGTAAGTGAAATGACCAGGTTCGGAATGAATGAGGAAGATTTCGGTGAACTTGCCGAACTGATGGCAAGAGTTATAATTAAAAAAGAAAATGTAGCGGAAGAGGTTACTGCGTTCAGACAGAGGTTCATGAACATGAGATACACACTTCCGCTTGAGGAGAGTATTGAACTTGCTTCCAGAGCAATGGCCAGTTCTTTCCCCACGAACGACTACGTTAAGATGTTTGCCGGGAATCTGACAAAACTCAGTCGATAAACACTTGGCTGAGAAAAGAGTCCGCCTGTGTCAGGTTCTCTGATACGGCGGATTCTGTTTTAGGAGGGAACATTATGACTGCTCTGCTTTTGATTGCACTAACCAGTTTTTCGCCGGGCCGGGGAGATACCGGTCTCGGGCTGATCGCCGGTAATCCAACAGGTATTTCCTTCAAGTATTTCACCAGTACCACAAAAGCGATTGATGCCGCAGCTGCATGGAGTTTCTCAGACGACTGGGTAATGCTGCACTGCGATTACCTGTGGCACAGTTTTGGAAGCTTTGAGGTTGATAAAGGGCAGCTTCCATGGTACTACGGCCTGGGCGGATGGGTTGCATTCGGGGATGATGTTTTCGCAGGAGGAAGACTTCCATTAGGCATAGAGTACCTGTTCGAAAACCAGAACATCGATCTGTTCCTGGAAGTTGCGGCAAGTCTTGCAGTTATACCTGATACTGATTTCGATGTAGATGCCGGAATCGGAGTCAGATTCTTTTTCTAGGCTCGCAGTTGCCTTTACCTCCGGACACGTTTCATGGTCTAGAAACCGTGTTCCATATAGAATTCCACAGTCTGCTTGAGCCCGTCTTCAAAGGAAACAATGGGTTCGTAGCCAAGGTATTTCTTTGCCTTCTGTATTGAAGCCATAGAGTGTTTTACATCACCTGATCTACTGGGTCCGTGTACAGGTTTCAGGTCGGGTCGTCCTGTAAGCCGGCCTATCTCCTCT
>JAGGYZ010000308.1 GCA_021162285.1 Candidatus Fermentibacteraceae bacterium | reverse complement strand
TTGATATGGCAGGCCTGCATGACATGGAGCTGGCACGATCGGGATTCTCTTCGACACGGATTCTCTCCAGACACCCTGATTTTATCTGGTTGCCGCACACAGACTACACCAGTTTCAGAACCATGCTGTTGGACGATCCGGACTTTTATGAAAATTATGCTTTTTACCCGGGAGTTTTTAATTACGGAGTTGCACTGAGGCTGAATTCCAGTTATTACAACGAAATGCTGACAACACTTGATTCCGTCTTCTGCCAGGCTTATCCGGGAAGGGAGCTTAATGAATTTCTGGCATCAGTTCAGTGTGCCAGGTGATCAGTTGTTTGCCTGTAGATTATCAGAGAATGATTCTGAGCAGGAAGCTTCCGGACTGCCGGTGAGACGGTGATTGTGACGGGGGTATTGATTTGAAATCCTTCCTGACTGTAAATTCAAGAAACAGTTCAATTACGGTTCTGGTGATCTGCGCGGCAGTTATTGTATTTACTGTATTGTTCTCAGGTGTTCCCCTTAACCACGACTCCGCTCTTCTGCTGCAGTGCGGAAGGCTTGTTTCAGAAGGAAGCATACCGTTTGTAAATCATGTGGAAACCAATGTACACATGGCACAGTACATCCATGTACCTGCGGTTCTGCTTTCAAATCTCACTGGGTTAGGTGTACCCCTTGTGTTCACAATCGGGGTTGTTCTTTTTGTCCTTTTATCCTGCTTTGTCGTACTTGTGCTGGTAAGAAAACTGGAGTTGTTTCACTCCTGGGCTGGAGCCGTTGTTGTCGCTTCATCGGTGCTTGCTCTGTCACTTCGGGCATACAGCACCGGAGATTTCGGGCAGAGAGAACATCTTTTTCTTCTGGCGTGGCTTCCATTTGTTCTTGTCAGGTATTCCCGGATGCAGAGTGTTGGTGTTAACAGGGCACTGGCCGTGATAACAGGTACTGTGGCAGGTGTTATGATGTTGTGTAAGCCCACATTTCTACTCCAGGCTGTTTTGGTAGAAGTCTGGATGGGATTACGGATAAAAGGTAAAGGAACATATAAAACACCGGAAATGTTTGCTGTGTACTTTATTTTTCTCGCCCTGGCTGTTCATCTTCTTCTACTGCCAGGCTCTCTGCAGTCTCCCTTTTTCACCAGGTGGATACCTTTTATTGCTGCCGGTTACCATTCTTATAACGCATCCATGCCTGCCATTATAGGGCAATTCAGGCAGTACTGGCTTGTGTTTCTGGCAGCTTCTGTTGTCTCTATTTTTGTATCGTTAAGAAGCAGCCAGGCGATAAGGTTTCTTATCGAATTGTTGATAGCCGCCGCTGCAGTTGCCACCGGCCTGTTTTTAGTACAGCACAAAGGCTGGCCCTACCAGCTGTTCCCTGCACTCGGGCTGATAGTGGCTCTAATAGCTGGACCATTTCCGAAAAGGGTATCGTGATTCCGGCTCTTGCCGGTCTCCTTGCCTGAATCAATTTCATTCCGCTCCAGTTTCATAGATTCTCCTGCTAATCTAACGGATTTCAGTGATATTTACTGGTAAATATCTCAAATTGGACAAACTCCCCCATGAGCCTTTCGGAACTCTGATGTTGAATTGACCGAGGATGCTTAAGCAGCCTGCTCAGGCTGGCGTTGTCGTCTCTTCTTGAGTAAAGCCAGTCTGCTGAGATTGTGTACAATGGCTTTTTCCAGCAGTTCAATTCTTACAGCATCAATCCCACGGCGACGCAGATTACCAAATCCATACACATATTTCAATGTGTACATCAGAGATTCAACTGATGAACGGTTTCTCCTGGCTTCTCTGTATGGTTCACTGTCCCAGTCTTCTGCGGAGATAATCTTTTTGGCCTTTGCTCCGGATGCACTGACAGTATCAGTTCCTGGAATCATACGGACAGAGCCAATCCCATGAGTAGAGCTGTAACCATCATCAACACTTACGATGCGTGCTACAACACCTGTGTTACAGATTGCCTCTTCAACAAGGGATACCAGCTGAGGGGAATCAGCAGCATTACCCTCCGGCACATGGAGAACAGTAACAAAGCCGTTCCCGCTCCTGCCCACTTGCGGGCGATATCCCAACACGGTTTCACGATTTCCCTTTACTATGAATGCAGCTGATCCGTCTGAAAGGCTGAAAATCTTTTCAGAGTTGGGGATTGTCTCACCGTTGAGTATACGTCTGCGAGAATATCCAATTACCTTTTCTGCATCATCGATATCATTTTGAATCAGTGTTCTTATCTGTGTTAACCGTTCTGTCAGTGACGGGGGCAGGTCAACTGTCTCCATACTTTCCCTGTGCTTGATAATCTCTCTGCGCAAATGTGCAATGATCTTCTCGGCTTCGGTATACAAGATTCTGTAGAATCCCCTTCGCTTTACTTTGGCTCCTTTACCTGATGTGACATTAATCTTGAAATTCAACTGAGTGATCTTCGATAACCAGAGAGCTGTGTGCCAGGGCATAAAATTAGGTACTCCGTACTTCGATAAACCCTGACTGTTTTTGAAAGCTCTCTCCA
>JAGGYZ010000158.1 GCA_021162285.1 Candidatus Fermentibacteraceae bacterium | reverse complement strand
TTTCGCACTGCTGCTGTTGATGCTGGACATCCTTGTACGCTACTTCGTTTTTCCGCAGGAGGGGCAAACTTTCTGGAACATTGTGCTGCATGGGGCAAGTGCGCACGGGATGTTTATGCGTACCGTTCATACAACGGTAGTTATGTTTGCGGGTGTTTTGCTGGCCCGCATGAACCTCCGTCGAGTAGAATTTAAAAACCTCCTGGATCGCCGGAACCGTGTCCTGGCGGCCATTCGCAATGTCAATCAACTCATCGCCCGGGAACAGAACCCGCTTCAACTGCTGGATAAAGCCTGCCGCCTTCTTGCGGAAAATCAGGGGTATTACAACGTCTGGATCGTTCTAATGGCGGACGGCCGTCCCAGTGAACCGTTTTTTCATGCGGGGTTCAACGGCGGTTTTACGCCTATGGCTGAGCGGTTGCGGGCCGGTGAACTGCCAGCCTGTGCACAAGCGGCGCTGTGCTCCGATGATGTGCAAATAATAGATAACCCGCCTGTTCAGTGTGCGGGATGCCCTTTGGCCTCCTCATACGCAGGCCGCGCGGGGTTGAGTCTGCGCATTGAACACGATGGCCACATTTTCGGTTGGATGAGTTTGTCCTGTCTAAAAAAGTTTGCCCGCAGCGCCGAAGAGCATAGCCTGCTGATGGAAGTGGTCGGCGATATCGCCTTTGCGCTCTGGGCCATTGAAGCCGAAAAACAACGGGAAACCATCGCAGACAAGTACGCCGCAGTGCTGGCCACCACCACCGCAGCGGTGTTGGCCTGTGATCTGAACGGCAGGATTACTGTGTTTAACCCCGGCGCGGAAAAGCTGTTCAGGTGTTCAGCGAACAAGGTGATGGGCTCGCACATCACTGACCTCTGTCCGGAAGACCACATGGAGGAACAGACCGAAATGATGCGCCGAGTGCGAGAAAAAGAGACCGTGGCCGATTTTGAGTCCGAACTTCTTACTGCTGACGGCCGGCGCGTGCCGGTCGAAATCGCTTTGAGTTTGAATACAGACGCCCAGGGACGGCCCCAGGGCATCAACGCTATTTTTCGGGATAACACCGAACGGAAACAGGCCGAAGCCGAACGTGAAAAACTCCAATTCCAGCTGACCCAGGCCCAGAAGATGGAGTCTGTGGGCCGTCTGGCCGGAGGTGTAGCCCACGACTACAACAACATTCTCAGCGTGATCATAGGCAATGCGGAACTGGCCCTGGGCAAGGTTTCCCCGGGCGATTCACTGCATGCGGATCTGAAGGAGATTCTTGATGCGGCCGAACGTTCTGCGGACATCACCCGGCAACTGCTGACCTTCGCGAGAAAACAGACTATTCAGCCTGATGTTCTAGACATGAATAAAGGGGTGGAGGCCATGCTCAAGATGTTGCGTCGGCTTATTGGCGAAGACATCAATCTGTCATGGCATCCCGGCCCGGGCCGGATGACAGTCTTCGTGGATCCCTCTCAGCTCGACCAGATCCTGGCCAACCTGTGCGTCAACGCACGGGACGCCATCGACGGGGTTGGAAATGTAACCATCAAAACGGACCATGTCAGCTTTGATAAAAAATACTGCGCCGATAATCCCGAATTCATCCCGGGCGAGTTCATAATGCTGAGCGTCAGCGACAACGGCTGTGGCATGGACAGCGACACACTGGTCAATATTTTTGAACCATTTTTCACCATCAAGAGCGTGGGGGAAGGCACTGGGCTGGGTCTTGCCACGGTGTACGGCATTGTCAAACAGAGCAACGGGTTTATCAATGTAGACAGCGAACCTGGCAGGGGAACGACTTTCCGGATCTATCTGCCCCATCATGCAGGAGAGACCGGCCTGATTGAAGCACAAGAGGTGGCGGAAACACCGACGGGCCTGGGAGAAACCATTCTGATCGTCGAAGACGAAACACCCATTTTAAGGCTGGTCCAGAGGATTCTCGAAAATTTGGGATACACTGTTCTGGCCGCATCCACTCCCGGCAGGGCTAAGGTTCTGTTGGAAGAACACACCGGTCATATCCAGTTGCTGATCACCGACGTGGTCATGCCTGAGATAAACGGCAGAGACCTGGCGGAAAGCCTGAAGGCTCAATACCCGATGCTTAAAGTCCTGTTCATGTCCGGTTACACGGCCAGTGCTATCGCCCACAGGGGGGTGCTGAACTCGGGGGTGAATTTCATCCAGAAACCCTTTTCCATACGCGCCCTGGCGGTGAAAGTGCGGGAAGTCCTTAATCAGGATTCAATAAACTGATTCTCGAAATATGATACAGGGTAAAAACAAGGAGCAGATAGAGTGCCCGACAAAAAGCTGCACCTGTTCTGGTATGCAACGTTTTCCCTGGCATGCAGGCATTTCCGGAGAGAGTCCTCCCGGGTCCATACTGTGCTCCACAGATGTCATCAGTGTCTGCATTTATAAGCCGTTCAATCAGATCTCTCTAAGTACATCACTGTCCGTTTCCTCAAGCTTCCTGCGAAGAAGCTCCATTTGTGTGGTATATTTTCTGGCCAATGCATTTTTCCTCTGGAGACAGGCGTTTCTCTGTGGTTGTACCTGAAATGCATTGTCGTTTAAATTTTTCAAGACCTTCGTACACCACAGTCACCGACTCTACTTCCTGTGAATCCCGGCACTGGACACGGTGCCGTATTGTCTAAATAATTGAATGTATGTTTTTCAGTGCAGGGAGGATGCATGATTGAATCAGTAGCTGGCGAAAAATCCGATTTGTCTATCAATGGAGTCCTTACCGATCTTGTGGGGAAAACCGAAGCACTTACCGCTCTGCTCATAAGCAGACGCGGTATCTGCCTGGGTCAGGCAGGCGGCGGGGCAAAACTGAATTCAACTGCTCTGGCGGCACTGGTTGCCGGAATGTTTTCTGCAACAAAAGAAGTGGCTAACATCGTTGGCGAAGAGCAGTTCTCTATTCTTCTGCAGCAGGGAGAAAAGAGACACATCCACATCTCCCTGATCGGTGATAAGACGATGATGGTTATCGTTTTTGAAGACTATTCCAGAATTGGGAGGGTCAGACTTGCCGCCAAAAAGAGCAGTCCTCTGCTTGTCCGGCTTGTCAACAAAGACACAGAAGACCAGAAAGATGCAATGCAGAACATTTCCATACCCGATTTCAAAGAGTACGCTCTTAATCTGATTGACCGTATCTTTGTAATAGGGGAGGAAGAGGATGCCTCACCTCGACCTGAATAACAAACAACTGGTTTTCAAAATTGTCTATTTCGGGCCGGGCATGAGTGGAAAAACAACAAATCTTCTGTTTATTCACAAAAAGATTTTTGACAGGTACAAGGGCGAAATGGTTATACTTGACACGGAAGAGGAGAGAACACTTTTCTTCGATTTCTTTCCTGTGTCGCTGGGTTCAATTCAGGGGTTCTCCCTGAAAATTCACCTGTATACCATACCTGGCCAGATATACTACGAGGCCAGCAGGCGTATTATTCTGGAAGGTGCTGACGGTGTAGTTTTTGTGGCGGATTCCAAGGTTGACAGACTGGATGAAAACATTGATATGTACAGGAGGATGCTTACCAATCTTGACAGTTTCGGGGTAGACATCAGTACTTTTCCCATTGTGCTCCAGTACAACAAGAGAGATTTTAAAGATTTAATACCGCTGGGGAAGATTGAAGAGATTCTGAATCTTCCTGAAGATGTTCTTGTAACCGAATCTGTGGCTACCACCGGGTCGGGGGTAATGAGAACTCTCCAGCTGATCAGCAAGGAAGTTATAAGAAACTTCCAGCTGGATTAGCTCCGCTGAGAAATGAAAGGAACCGGATAGTATATGGCCTTTAATGGCAACCTCAGTGAATTTGGCGTGGTAGCGCTGCTTCAACTGCCCGGCACCAACCATCTCAGTGGGAAACTTATTCTGGAAAGAGGCGAAAGTACCGCTGAGTTTTTCTACAGTAAGGGTAAGCTGGTCCACGCAAAACTGGGAGAGATAACGGGCAAAGACGTTCTGGTTGAAGTCATCGACTGGACAGAGGGCGATTTTACATTTGACTCCAGTGCCTCCTCAGAGGAAGTAACCATCAAACAGGATCTGCAGAACAACCTGATGTGGGCGCTGAAAGAAAGAGACGAAAAGAAGAAACTCGAAGAAGAACAGGCAGAGAGAGAACGGGCTCAGCAACTTGCTCAGGCTGCGGCAGAACAAGCAGCAGCCGCTGCGGCAGTTGCGGCGGCTGCAGAAGCTGACCTGCCGGATCCAGTTAAAATTCCTGAATCTGTCATGAGCATTTCGTCGACTATTCAGATTGCCTATATTATTAATTCAAAAGGTCAGATCGTGGCCGGTGCTGAAGCTGATTCAGACTTCATTGAAAAGATCGAACCAATTCTTTCCGCTGTAAAGAGCTTCATACGAGACTATCCGGAAAGGTCAGTTGGCAAAACCTTTATAGAAGACTCGGAGTACACTCTGGCTCTCTCAGCCCTGAGTGAAAAGTACACTGCTGTGATTTTCGTTCCACACGGCATCAGACTGGGAGTTCTTTCCATGGAACTCGGTAAATTTGTCAAATCTCTGCTATCCAGCGGGTTGGAGATTCTAAATGACTGACAAAGCAAACTCTGTAGACAACGGTAACCGTCTTCATTTTGTGGAATTTATGCAGATGTGCGCCGACTCCGGGTACATCTCGGAACCCACAGCACGCGAAATCTGCCTGTTCGCAAAGTATCAGGGCGGCGTAGAGGCAATCCCGGCATTCCCCGGTGACAGACCGGACAACAACGACCGCTTCACTGATCTTCTTGCTTTCACCCCCCGGGACGGCAGAACATTCGAGAACTATGTGGTAACCGATGAGAACTCCTATGCAGTAGAGCTTGCACGCACAGTTGCCCTTATCCCCAGAATATGGAAGAGTATTTCTCCTCTCCTGTTTCATGCGGGAACAGGGCAGGGCAAAACCCATCTGCTCTCCGCCATTGCCACTGCATCCAGACAGAACACGCTTTTCCTCAACCTCAACGATCTCAAGATGGGTTACAAGTACTGTGTAAGAACCAACAAGGAAAGTCCACTGCTTTCCTGGATTACCAGCCACAATTTTCTTCTTCTGGATGACCTCCAGTTTGTACACAAAGACATTGAATTCCAGCATTTCCTGTGCTCTGTTTTCAACAGAATGCCCCACGGTAAAAGCGCAATAGTCCTGTGTTCCAACTCTGAGGTTGAGAACATGCAGGACTTTGACGCTACTTTCTTCTCCAGAATATCCTCCGGTATTTCAGTTGAGCTGAAACCTATGGACCTGAAAGGGCGCATTTCTGTTCTTGAAGCAATGTTCAAGAGCACCGGATTCGGTCCAGGACCCGAGATAATCAGCTACATCGCTACACGAATTACCCAGAACATCAGAACCTTGAAAGCTGCCGGAAGAGCTGTTCTGGCTAATCTTCTTGCCTCGCCTTCCAGAGGCGGTATTTCTCTGGAAACTGTAACCAGTCTGCTTAATTCCATGAATCTCATGGATCCCGTAAGAAAAAACACGGAAACAGCGGCAGCGTCTTCCGACAACCAGCAGCAACAGGGGGAGGAATCCCCATCTCCATACATTGTCGTGGACATAGATGACGAAGAAAATACTGCACAGGAATCAGACGAAGAGAAATTCAAGAAGGCTCTTGAGGAAAAAAGAACCGACGCAGCAGAGGAACGGGAAACTGCCGTCTCTGTAGATACAGAAACACAGGAAAACCCTGCTGAATTAGGGGATGAACAGGAAACCGTCACTGAAAAACCTGTAGCAGAGCCCAAAACACACACGCGGGAACACACTATCAATGTGATTGAGAGTGCAACAACAGTTACCAGCCAGATTGAAGCTCTCAAACTGGCAGCGGAGAGGAGAATCACTCAGCTGGAGGAGAAGAATCCCAACAGCCCTGAAATTGCAAAACTCAGGTTTGCAATAGTGTTCCTGGACCAGGGGAAAATCGAATCTGCAATGCTCGCCCTTAAATAACACTTTGCCGGACAACCGTATGTCGGCAACCTTTTTTTTTCTTTCCGAGTAAGTTATGGTAGTATGGATTGATGGTTTCTCAAACAGAAAGGACTTTTATGAACAGCAATGAAATTCTTACAGCACTGGTGAATGTGGTGGGAATAGACGCTGCAGTCTGCGTAGGCCGCGATGGTTTTGTTATTGATGCTGTTGCCGGAGCCGGAGCAGATGTTGATGCAATAGGAGCAATGGTTTCTACAGGTCTCGGTTCTGCTGAAAGCGTTGGTAAAGAGCTTGGCGTAGGTGGTCTTACACAGTCCATGATGGAGTACACCAACGGCGTAATCGTAATGACTGCCATTGGTGAGGATGCCATTCTTGCTGTGGTTGCTGCTGTTAACTCCAGTCTTGGTAATGTACGCCTTCAGGTCAGGAAGAGAAAAAAGGAACTGGAACAGGTTCTCTAGGAGCTTGATCGAGAATAGACATTGAGCAGTAGCGCCTCACGGACGAGATGGAAAGCATGCCGATTAGAGGATAATAGCAGCGCTATTTGACGATGATTGGCGTGTTTTGCAGCCGTTCGTGTGGTGTCTAATGGCGATGTTGTATTCTCGGTCAGGCTCCTGGTCTGACACTGCCTTTCACAAAAGCAGACCCGGTGTGAGCCGGGTCTGCTTTTTCTGTTACTGAACCCCCGGGGGCTATCTCACCAACATCAAACTGGCCGTGGTGCTGCTGTTTCCCTGTCTCAGGTCGAGGAAGTACAGCCCTGAGGCAAGATGGGAAAAGTCAACATCCACACTGCGGCTGCCGCTGAGGTTTCCTGTGTAGGGAGTTGATACAAGTCTTCCGGTAACATCGTAGACACGCAGAACAGCGTTGCCGTACCCGCTTACAGTAACTGCTGTCGAAGCAGTTGTAACCGGATTACAGCAGACAACACCGGGAGAGGTGATGCTGCCCCCTTCAATACCTTCTTCAACTCCGTCGGGATAGTGCGTTCCATAAGCAGTTTTGCGAGGCAGAGTTGACGGAACCACCGCATCGGGATCAACAAACTTAACCATTGGGTCACCGTATAGAACATACTGTAAAGTCTCATCCGCTCCTGTAGAAACACCTGGAGGAGTGTAGATCGTGGAGACCCTTGCATTGCTGTAGGTGGCAGCCTCTCCAAGTGTGTAATCTTCAGCAGTCACAAGATGCACCCACAGGTTCCACCACCATCCGGAACCGGTAAAGGAAACGGAAGTAAGGCTTCCTATAGAACCAATCGCACCGTGATTAAGACCGATTTCATTCATAGCTCCGTTGGCCATGTCACAGGCGTTGTATGCAATAACAACAGAGTGCATGTTGTCGAAGTCTGAATCAAGATCAGTCTGATAGTAACTGCCTCCTGCAGAACCGTCGTAAACTCTACCGTCATTGTCGGGCCAGTATGGATCCTGGAATTGTATGCTGTAGTTGTCCTGGGCAATGCCGTTGTCTTCATCACGAACGGCTATCATGGTTCCACCACCGTGGCATGAGAAGTAGAGGAAAGTGGAGCCGTCTATAACATCCTGAACAAAACCACAGAGTTCAACACCGGGCTGAGCAGGATGGGTTCCTGTTCCAGCAGCAGCTCCACTGTGGAAAGCCGACTCATAGCCTTCACCGTTGAATGTTGCGTACTGACCGGGGCAGCCACCTGTATCTGCACCGTCGGCTGTTTCCGGCCACATTGGATCAAGACCTGGCTGTGAAGGAGGCCATCCGGGGAAGTAACCGTTCTCCGCGGTCCATCCCTCTTCAGGCCATCCAAACATCTCGTTTACCACGAAATTGGAATACCAGTTATCGGCGAAGGTGTAGGTATTCCAGTATTGAACCTCGTATGCGTTCATGGCAATGGTAACATGGTCGGGCCGTGGATTGGCATGAATCACAGCGTCGTACAGTGCGCCTCTGTTAATCGTGCCAATATTGTCTATCCATTCCAGTGGAAATCTTCCCGGAATGGCGCCGTCTCTGGTTACATCGGAAAGATCTCCGGTGATAGACCTCTCAAAAGTTGCCGGGAAAACAGTTTGATCCGAGAAAGTCAGCACGTACTCAAGCTGGTCGTCAATTGTTCCGCCAACTCCATCGAGAAAGGTGAAGAAAGCGGCAGCAATTGCGGCAGACCCGCTGGATCTTGCCCCGGCCACAGGCCTGTCCAGTTTGTAATAACTGTCTGGAATCAGCTGCCTGAGCTCAACAAGAGCCTCAGTAGACAACCTGTCAAAGCTGTCTGGAAGTTTCAGTGTGTAACCGGAGTACCGGGCGGCTGCCAGCGCAGCAGGCAGAGCCTGCATCTCATCTCTGTACACACACGCAACAGCATGGTCTGTGAGGGCAATTGTCGCTGGAAGAAGAACCGCCGCACTGTCAAAAGAAGCAACTGTAATGGACATTGCAGCAAGAGAATCTGTAACTGCTGAAGATACCGCTCCGGGGTAGTCAAACAGGAACACCTGGGAAACTCCCATTGATGTCAGAGCCTCTGCGGTTAAAGAACCCAGTGTTAATCCGTCTGTCCACAAAAGCGGGCAGTTGTTGTTGGCGGCCCAGCCTGCCGCTGCTGCTGCTCCGTTTATGTAACTCTGATCCGTGTCGGATATCACACACAAAACTGCCTCTGAAGTAGACGGCCATTCAGTGGTTGCAATTGCACAGGCAATCTCCTCCGGAGTGCCGGAGTAAACGATTTCTTCACTGTATGGAACCATACCCTGAACGGTAGCTTTGAAAGAAGCGTTCACGTCACCGATGAAAGTAACACTTCCGCTTTCACCCACATCGGTAAGGTATGAAGACCAGTCTTCAAGCGTGTAGTAACCGGACTTGGAATCGGCTCCGTCTGTGATCAAAAGTGAACCGTATGAACTTCCGGTCTCCTGAAAATAGTAGGCAGGTATCGTTGCAAAAAAACTGTAGACCGTAGGCAGAGACTCCTGGTCTACATGAACAACGGCACAACGCCCGAAGTAGTCTGCAGCTGATGCGGACAGCACCACTACAGCCAGAATTACTAGAACTAACTTCATCTCTCCTCCTGATTGAAACGGTAAAAACTGTGCGGGATACTGCGATGTACTATAAGCAGTTCCTCGAAAAACAAGAAGCAGTGAGGGAAGCAGCTGCGCTGCTCCCCTCATCTTCAATCCGAAATCAGCGTTACCTTATTACACTCACTCTGGAAGTTGCAATGTTGCTTCCCTGTGTGAGACGCATGAAGTACACGCCTGTAGATAATGAACTGGCATCCCAGGTGAACATGGATGTGCCGTTGAGATTCTCCTGGAACGGAGTATCAATAACACGACCGGAAATATCGAAGACCTCAACAAGAGCAGGTCCGCCTGTACCTGTAAGAGTTACAGAAACGCTGCTGTACACCGGGTTGGAGGTGGTTACCGAAACAGGTGAGTCAACAATACCTGTGCTGGAATCTTCAATACCTGTCATGGGCCATGTCTTCATGGTAAGACTGGGGTCACCAAAGAGGGTGTAGCCCTCGAAGTAGTACTGCGTTCTTCCGCCACCGCTGTATGCGGCATACACAGCCATAAGACCCTGGTTCAGGAAACCCTTCGGCCAGTAAATATCGTTGCCGAGGAATGCCTCATACTCGCCTTTTTCCTGGTAATCGTCTTCACCCCAGTAGGTGCTTGGTACGGAACCCCAGAACCAGAGACCGCCTCTGCCCGGCGTGCGGGTCCATGTTTCAGCCCAGCATGTGGAAGTGCTGAAAGCACCGGTAAGACAGGCGTGGCTGAGAACACCTGGAAGCATGGGATCGTTGTTAAGCTGCGCAAAATTACTGGAGCTGAAGCTCATGTCTGCCCAGCTTGTCTGAGAACCGTGTCCGCTGAATGTAAGCATGGAGATGCCACCGTTTATAACGGGAATAGCATCGGCGGCAGTACCGCCCTGGGAAGGATAAACCTTGGTGGAGTTGTAACCTCTGGGGTCGAGGTAATTTGATATACAGTAGTTGTGGGTTCCCTCTGATACGCTGGAGTTATCACTTGATGCAATGAACAGGGCATTCTGTATCCAACCCTGAACACCAACAGTGTTCTCGTAATCAATAACCCTCTGAGCCATCAAAACCGCCTCGCCGGTGGTTGTTACACTGAACCGTCCGAGGAAGGCGTCGGGAATCCATCCGCCGTCATCAAGACAGGCGTAGTAAAGGTCGGTAACATCGCTGTAAGTTGTGGCGGAGCCACCAGGAAGAAATGCTGTGTCTCCAACCAGAAGAACATATTCAGTTCCGCTGTTGATGGCAGTCTGAATGTAAGTGCGTATTTCAGCCGCAGTTGAACCTGTAACAGAAAGGTCTACCATTGTTACGGTGTAACCCAGAGCTTCCTTGTGAGCAACAAAAGCATCCATTCCTGTTGTAACAAAGTCGCTGTGACCAATGATGAGATAAGGTGCCGGGCCAGTGTCCATTCCACCTTCGTAGGTTCCATAGTTCACAACGGTATTCTGAAGAATATTCTCGTATCCGGGGCTGGCAAGTCTGGAAGCCTGCTCGTAGGAAGCGGCAATGTCGCCGCCCTGGAATTCAAGGCTGATCCCGGCAGATGCAAGAAGGGTGAAATCACCCTGAGCAGCATTCCAGCGAAGAGGCGTAACTTCCACAAGTGCAAGGTTGCGTCCACGCATGCCTCCTGCGTAAACTATTCTTACCCAGTTTTCCGGGTAGGCGGAACCACCGCTGTATACATCAGAGTCGAAAGACACTGTGTAAGAATCTCTGGGGTCGTTCTTGGAAGCGCTGAGAACGGCTGGAACAACTGCACCACCATCGTGGCTGATTGTTTCAATACGAAGCTCTGAAACATTTGCAACTACCTCGGCTCCCACTGGAATTTCTATCCAGGCTCTGTAAACTGGAAGCCTCGGAAGGCCGGCTTCTTCAAGGTTCTCTGCGCCGGCCATGCTCACTGAAGTAAACTCTGTTCCCTGAAGAACTACAGATCCGAACTCAGGCACTGCTGCATTGAGATCGAATGTAATACCAGCTTCAGAAGACTCTACCCTGGTAAGCCCGGCAGCAAAAGAAACACATGCTAAAATGGCAACTAAAAGAAATGCTGTTTTCATCTTTCCTCCTGATAGATTATATCTGTATATCATTCACAACGATATACGGTTTGAGGGCATATCTATATACGAACTGGACTTGTAAGATAGTTTCTTCCTCTTCTCGAGTAAAGGAGGCCTGCATGGCTGTGATCACGAGAAATCCAAGGGACACACGCATAAGTGAAGCCGGTGCGAGGGGAATTAAGGAAGCACTGCTGGCAGGACCGGCATCGGGAAGCAACAAATTCACAGTTCGAAGAATCACCCTTGAACCAGATGGGCTTACTGCTAGAACCGGTTTCCCCCAGACCACAGTTTACTTTGTTTTCCAGGGCAGGGTAGCACTGAGTCACCAGGGAGACGAACTGGACATGCTCAAGCAGGGTGACACCGCTGTTGTTCATCCAGGAGAGATACACCACCTGCACAACATTGAAAAAACCAGATCGATAGTTATAAAAGTAGCATCGCAGTAAGCAATCTGTGATAATACCGTGAATATGCTTTCACCAATTCGTCCATGGAGGTCGCAGGAATGAGAGTTCATCTTGTTGTAATCGTGCTGTTTGCCCTTGCTGTATCGTCTTCTCCGGCAAAGTCCCCTCCAGATACAGCTCCCCGGGGAGTGGCTCTTGTCCTGGCAGGAGGAGGTGCGCGGGGTCTTGCCCATGTGGGATTTCTGAAAGCCCTGGAAGAAAGCAACATAAGAGTTTCCGCCATAGCCGGAACAAGTATGGGTGCTCTCATGGCCGGGCTTTACGCCTGCGGGTACTCCGCCGACCAGCTCGACAGCCTTACATCGGGTATGGACTGGACCAGGCTGTTCAGCTCCACACCGATACCCAGGCTGAGCCTTCTCCCCGACAGAATAAGAGGCAGACAGGATCTGATCAGCCTGAATCTCAGGGGGCTCACACCAACACTTCCGGGAAGTGCTGTTTCAAACATGAGGATAGGTTTTCTTCTGTCGGGAATGACAGGGCCTGCACAGGTTCTTAAAGGTTTTTCCTTTGACTCCCTCCGTATTCCTCTGAGAGTAGTATCATCCGACCTGCTCACCCGTGACAGGATTGTTTTCGGCGGCGGAGAACTGTACAAATACCAGCTGGCAAGTATGGCAATTCCAGGCATATTCCCCCCCTTTATTCACGATTCACTCATGCTGGTCGATGGCGGTGTATTCGACAACATGCCTGTTGATGTTGCCGAAAAGGCATGGCCCGACCTCCCTGTGCTGGCAGTGAATGTTGGAAATGCCAACCCAACGGAATTCCCTGATGCTCCATCTCTTCTCACTGTTTTCGGTCTCACCTTCAATGCTCTTTCAGCAAGGGTAAACGACTCTTACCGGCGGGAACCTCAATGGCTTTTTACGCCGGATCTTCACAACTCTGCCGTGTGGAGTTTCGAACTTACCGACTCTCTCATCTCCTGGGGTTACAACCAGGGACTGGCCTGGATAGCCGAAAATCCAGACCTGCCCAGAGGGGGAAGTCAGCGGGTCGGGTGGCACCCTCCGAACTTCACCGTGAGGAATATCATGTTTTCCGGCAACAACAATGTTTCCCTGAGAGCCATAGACAGGTGGCTTCATGTCTCAAGGGGAGATACACTTAACACCGAAATAGCAATGGAAGTTGCAGAGAACCTGTACGCCTCGGGACTGTTCAGTATGATCAGAATGTCGATGCTGCCTGCAGAGGGCCGAAACCAGTGCGATCTTGCCTTTACCCTTACTGAAAATGACCCGGGCACTCTCGGGCTGGGACTGTCTTACAACAGCGACTTCGGCCTTGACGCAAGGCTGACTCTGGAACAGAAAAACACATTTAACAGGGGGATTAAAACCATTGTCAACACAGGCGGTGGAAATGAATACGCCTTCCTTGAGCTGAGTTCTTTCACCAATACCATGCATACCAACAGGTACTTCAGTGTTTCTGGAAGTATCTATCAGATAAAGGGAAGCGAACCGGATGGAAACGGAGCAAACCCATCGAGGATCTGGACAGATCATTCCACCTCACTCACCATTGGCCGGCCGTTCATGTGGTACGGAATTGTTGAATTCGCGGCAGAGTGGAAAGGGCGTTCTTACACAGGCGGTACCGGTACAGAGGCCTTCCCTCTTCTTTCCGCTACCTATCTCACCGATACCAGGGCTAACCCTACAACCGATTCGCCTGGTGTAAGGCTGTTTCTCTCTGCCGGGTGGTGTCCTCAGAACAGCCACCCCCATACTTCTGTAAACTGGGATATTGAGAAAATAGGCATTCTTCCCGGTTCCCTTACTGCAGGAATCTCAACCTGGGGTTCAGTTCTGCTGGGAGAGAACTATCAGTGGGAAAATTCCAGGCTGACTGCTTCAAGAGGAATTCCCGGGTACAGATGGAACTCATTACCTTCAAGGGAACGGGTTGCCGGAAGCATATTTGCTTCAAGAAAAGTACTGGGACCCATGTTCCTTGAGGCTAGAACCGCGGGAACCTATGATTTCAGCTCCGTTGATCAGTACCGGAATGGAGATATTCACTGGGGCGCAGGTCTGGCCTGCGGAGTGAACATTCCAGGAGGAACTGCAAGGCTCGGGCCTGGATGGAACGAAAACGGAAAAACCCAATGGACATTCTCTTACGGAAGCGACTACTCATTCGGCCCGGGAAGATAGAACAGGCGCACCTGCAGGTACGCCTGTTCATGACAAAACAGAATCTATTTCACCAGAACCGACCGAAGGCTGACATGCTCGCCTGCAACAGTTCCCGAGATCATGTATGCTCCTGAACTGATTTCAGCCCCGGACACCATCAGGTTGTGTGTTCCTGAAGACATTATTCCCGAAGCAACAGTTCCTACTCTCCTGCCGGTAATATCAAACAGCCCCAGGTCACACACAGTTGAAACCGGTAAAACCAGAGTTACGCTGAATGAATCCGTAGCGGGATTGGCAGCAGTTATGGAAAAGGCCGGCAGCACGGCTCCGCTCTGCTCTGCAGTGCCGGTTCCTCCTGTGAGAAACTCCATGTAAGCAGCCATCAGTTCCTGTCTGGTTGTGGTATTCTCTTCCAGTACACTGAAGTACACCGCGGAGGTGATGGTTCTGTAGTTGTTGGAAGAACCGGTGTAGCAACCCACCCTGGCATAACCGTCCTGGCTCTCAAAAAGCAGCTGGCCACCGTTCTGGGTGAAAATATCTATATAGTTGTCTGCCTCGGACCTGTAGGGATAACCGAACCCCATTCCAGCACACATAAGAGAGCCTGTTATGCTCCACACATTACCTGTTGTCATAGGAACACCGTCGCCGGCATAGATAAGACCGGTGTAGTCCCATATATCGTAGTTTCTGTTGCTGTAACCGATGTCGCAGCCCTCGAAGTAAACTGAACCGCCTGCATCGAGGTAATTCATAAGTTTTGTCCGCTCTGACCAGCCTATTAAATTGTTATCAGCTCTGCCGGTATACATACCCATCATCATAAACACTGCGTCGTATGGGCTGAGATCTGAGGGAAGAGCTGTACCGGAGTCTACTGTGTCTCCCAGAGCCAGCAGAGTCTGCTCTACCCAGTATCCCGTATCTATGGAATCTCCTACCGCAGAATCGTAGATCAGATCCACCTGATCGTAGTTGAAGATGTACACATTGCCGGCAAGGCATACACTGGAAATTACCAGCAGCAATGGTATCATAATTCTCATCGCAACCTCCAGACATTTACACTGGAACAACCCGGTGCAGTACACATTATAGTCTTCACCCTTTCAGGCTGCAAGACACAAAAGTAACATAGTCCTGGGCTAACCTTTTGCTATTTCCGGTCTTGGGGGAGCATTTAAAAGCTCAAGAGCACTGTGCGCCGGGTATTCCTTCCCCCAGAATTTCACAATCGCTTTGTGCGTGTCCGACTGGGGTACAGGCTCATCCTTTACAAACGGGTCGTAAAATTTTTCCTTTAACAGATCCCGCCAGCCTTCTGCACTGCTCACCCCGTACATCTGCCTTTTTTCCTGCGGCACGATCGGCCACAAAACATTGTTCCAGAAATGCATGTAACGCGGATCTTCAAAAACATCATTCCATGTTATTCCCATAAAATCCGCCATGAATTTGTGGCTGTTTCTCAGCTTTGAAAGATTGTCCTTTGTGGAACCAAATGCCTCAATTGCCTGGGCACATCCTGGAAGCAACCCGACAACCTCAATAAAAAGAGCATCCCACACATGCTCCACATTGGAGAGCTCAGCCATCTTCGTCCCCTCGAATTCCAGTTCGGCAACAGTTTTAACCTCGGCATAGGTTATTACCGCCTGCTTCTGCTGGAAATCAACTGTGGGAGAAAAAGCAGTCTCCGCCTGCTTAAGCGTCTGCTCTGCTGCGGCGATCAGCGGACCTCTGGTCATTTCAAGCAGAACACCATCTTCCACAAGAAGTGTATTGAAATGAATTGCATTTTCCGCCTTTTCCTCAATCTCGAATATCTTATCGTAGTAGATGCCCTGATTCTCTCTTGAAGCTGCGTCCAGAGCGTCATAAGCCATGTGATATCCTGCGGCAACAACCGATGCGGAAGGAACTTCCGTATCCGATCCGCCGCCGGTTCCCCCTCCGGTGGTCTGTTCTCCTGCAGGAAGAGGCGGCTCGGAAGCAAGAGCCCCTACAAGAGCACCTGCTTCGCCAAATTCAGGGTCCATGGTGATAGCTGTGATATCGGCACCGTCTTCAGCTTTAGCATAAAGCGAATCAATCAATTGCTTTGCACGCTTCAGCTTTTCATTGTTTTCACCCAGCGTGGATGTGTAGCTGTTCACAGAGTAGCTGAAACCGTCAAGCATCTGCTTCACTGTACTATCCATGGCACACCTCCCTGAATATCTTCTCAAGAACGGGAAGCTGCGCATCTGCAAATATTATTCTGTCTCTGTAGGGAGGATACGAAACTATCTTCTCCCATGTGGCTTCCGGGTCGGCTTCCAGCATCATTTTCCAACCTGCTTCAGCGTTTGTACGAGACCTCTTCTCGTCTGCTGAACCAGCACCGTCTGTGGCAAGCTGAAACACCGCACTCACAACTGTTCCCAGAGCGGTGATGGCTTTGTTCTCATTAAAATTCAGTTTCGCTTCCGTCTCAAATTTTTCCAGTTTTTCACTTAGTTCAATGTGGCTGTCAGCCGACTCAATCACAGCAAGGCGAAGCCTGTCCTCTTCGGCCTTTTTTTCCTCTCCAAGCTTTTCATATATAAAAAGGCGGTTCTCATACCTGTCGGTACTTTCCGCCTTTGCAGTGGAAACCATGTTACCTGTTTCTTTAACCCTTTTAATAAAAACTTCGGAAGAACCTGCTTCGTCCATCATACCAAGGTAGTATTCACAATCTTTAATTCTCGCCCTGTTCAATTCCGGGTTTGTTGCGTACTTTTCCAGTAAAGCCGTGTAGTACCGCCTCTGCATCTCGAAGGAATCAGCCATGTAACCCGCCTTTCTTGTTTTCTATCAGTTCACCAAGTTTTTTCTCAATTTTTTCCAGAAATTCATTCTGATCCGGTCTGTCGGCACTTAGATCAACTCCCCGGATCTGTTTCTCATTCATAAGCCTTATCAGTGCGCCGGCACAATTTGCCCGAAGAAGATAACGGATATCGCGGTGTAAAACTTCAAGAAGAACATAGCCTGCCTGCTCCAGGGTTGCTCTTTCAGAAATGGAATACCAGATGCTGTAATAGTCTCCGTAATGACCCTCCTTCACCATTTTCAGCGCTTCCTCCACCTCCATGGAGTCATAGGTTTTCCTTTCATTGTCTGCATTATCTTCCCATACAGTTTTCCAGTGATCCCTCTTTAAATCCAATCTACATCCCCCACGGCAGTTGGTCATGCGCGTAACCAGCAATCAGAAAAGCAATGAACTCATCCTCCTACAATAAGGAAAACTGCAGCGTTGCAAATGGAGGAATTTTGAGCCGAATCAATTTGTACCCTCTTCTCTTTAAATTCGAAGGAAAGTTCTTCAGCTGCCCTGATGCGAAGAACGGGTATTGATGCCTCTTACGGGATATGGCCAGAGCTGCCTACTGAAAAGTCCATAATGGAAGCCGGCAAAATTATGAAAGAAGGGGTAAAAGGACCTGGCGGTTCGGTATAGTCTCTGATGACAATGGTGTGGCAAAGATCGAGTTCAAGAGCTGTTGTTTTGCCAGCCTTACAGATGGCTCTGGAAAACCCTGCGGATACCGTCGGTTCAGCCACTGGTCTGAGCAGCATCTGTGATAATCAGTGTGCTCTGGAGGAACGAGTTTTTGCAGAAATATGTTTTACCCTTTTGTTCTCTCCGTAATCTACCTGTGCCTCTCTAAGCAGATTAATGCAATGGGTATTGAGGCTTTCACCATGGCGGAAAGCATTAATTGCAAGTTCCCTGTGAAGAACCTTGCCAACGCGCAGCACAAATCTGCCGGAGTACTCCTTCCCGGCTGTTTCAGCGGGAAGAGGGTCTCCATCCTGTTCGTATATATCGAGCCACTCTTCCACCACCTGGCAGAGTTCACGGTAAACTTCGGCTTCATCGTCTCCATGAACACCACCAAGCATCAGCCCCGCACATGTCCCGACATAGCACTGATCTTGTTCCGACCATTCGACGATCTTAAGATATCTGTCACTCGTTTTCATTCTGTCACCTCGCGAATTGCTTTTTCAACATCGCGCTCCTGGTATTTTTTTGCATCACGCGAAAGGTTACCGCTCAGAGTTATCTTCATCCCTCCCGGGTGAGAGAAGTTTCGATGACTGCCTTTGCCACCACGATTTATAAACCCGGCCTTCTTCAGGTCATAAATCAACTCTCTTATCTTGTTTGCCATCGTATCATAGTACTACAGTGATACTATGGTGTCAGGAGACTGTATCCAGCTTTCCTGCTTTAGAGAACACCGGAGTAATTTCTATAGAATTCCACCTGTCAAACCGGCATTTCAAATTGAAGGTGATCGACACAACCCCTTGACCGGAGAGTTCAACTTCAACCTAGTAAGAACACACTGAAAACAAGGAGGGTAAATTGGCAACTCGCGAAGTCTGGAACAGTAAAACCGCCTTTATCCTGGCTGCCATCGGTTCAGCTATCGGCCTCGGTAACATCTGGCGATTCCCCTACATAACTTATGAGAACGGTGGAGGAGCATTTCTCGTGGCCTACTTTGTCTGCCTTTTCATAGCCGGGATTCCTCTGCTGATGCTCGAGTTCAGCATTGGTCACATGACAAAACAGGCGGCACCTGGTGCCTTTGCAAAACTCCAGCCTAAAATGCAGTGGTTCGGCTGGTTCGCAGTGGGTGTTGGTTTTGTGATCGTTACCTACTACGCAATTATCATGTCGTGGAGTGTTAACTACACATGGGAGGCTGCAACACTGGGCTGGCAGGATAACATCGGTGAGTATGCCAATGTCGAGTACGCTGTGGAAACAACAGATCTCGACAACATGGTTGTGCTTACCCCTGTTCCCGACAGACTGGTTGGAACAGCTTACACAGATCCTGTAGACGCAGATCACTACACCGTTCAGAGCGAGGGAACCTTCCTGGTCGCGTGGGAGGGCAGCCTTTACGCTATGTCTTCTCTCGGTAATGCAGATACTTTCATGTCGTCCCCCGGAGACTTTTTCTACAACGACTTTCTGGGGCTTACAAGTGAGCCCTGGGACATCGGTACATTCCGCTGGCCGCTTCTGATCGGTTTCGTAATAACCTGGGTGTGGATAGTGGCATCTGTCTGGAAGGGCACGAAAACGGTAAGCAAGGTGGTGTTCTACACCGTTTTTATCCCATGGGGTCTGCTTGTTCTGTTCATTATCAGGGGAATAACCCTTCCGGGAGCCGGAGCCGGTATCTCATACTACCTCACTCCGGTGTGGAGTAAACTTCTCAGCGCGGACATCTGGCTGGCGGCAATATCGCAGGTGTTTTTCAGCCTCAGTGTCGGGTTTGCCATAATGATCGCCTACGGCAGTTTTCTTCCGAAAAAAACCAACATCGCAGGCTTCGCCATTGTTATCGGAATAGCAGATGCACTTACTGCCTTCTTCGGAGGGCTGGCTGTGTTCTCGGCACTTGGTTACCAGGCTACAAGGATGGGCGTACAGATAACTGAAGTTGTTCAGTCCGGCCCCGGTCTGGCTTTTGTGGCATATCCCCACATAATCAGCAACCTGCCCGGCGCCAGATTCTTTGGCGTACTGTTCTTCCTTATGCTGCTCACTCTTGCAGTAGACTCTGCTTTCAGCCTTCTGGAGGCGGCCACAGCTTCTGTAAAGGACAAGTGGAAACTCTCTCACAAAAAGGCCAATCTGATCGTTGGCGGTCTGGGGTTCCTGTTCGGCCTTCCCATGCTTACCGGCGCAGGTCTTTACATTCTCGACATAGCCGACCACTTCATGAACAGCTTTGGCCTCACCATAGTAGTTCTGATTGAAACAATAATGATAGGATGGACAATCGGCGCGGAAAAACAGAGGGAATACATCTCTGAAAACTCGAACTTCCGGCTTGGCCAGTGGTGGAACATCTGCATCAGGTGGCTGATTCCAATGGGAATAATCTGGATGCTGTTCGCAGAGATTGCAGCAAGAAAAACACCGTATGGAAGCTTTGGCCTTCGCAGCCAGGAATTCCTGTTCGGCTGGCTCATAATGCTGCTGCTTCCCATTGTTGCCGATGTTCTTGCCAATGCAAAGGGAAAGGGTAACTTCCCGGAAAAAAGTCAGTAGCAGCAACCTCCGGGCGGGATTATTCCCGCTCGGAGGTAAAACACTCTTACTGGAACTATCAGAGCCGTTTCGGAAAAATACTGATTCTCTCAGCCTCTGGAACACGAAAGCTTTATTAATTTAATAAACGATCCGTCAACACGGAGTGACATTGTCGGAAATTAGCTGAATCCATATCAATCCTGTTTCCTTTTCAAAGAAACAATACCTGATAATCAAATACAGGTAATTGACAAAGCGTAAATTTGCAGTTATGTAGTTTTCTCGGATCGAAATGCATCATTTCTTCCTGATATAGTGGTCAGGTTTCTTCGCATGGAGGTTTCATGAAACGAGACAACAAGACAAATGAGAACCTTGTGCTTGAAATCAGAAAGCTGCGGGAACGCAATGCTGCTCTAGTAAAACAACCCGCCCTTTTGAAAGAAAATATCCGTTTTAAAACGATTATTGATAGTTGTGATTACGGTTGCATACTGTTTGATCCGGATGGCAGAATTGCCTATGTCAATAATTCCTTTGCACAACTTAACGGTTACACACCTGAAGAAATGCAGGGGCAGGATCTCTCTTGTTTCTGCAATGAAGAACAGGCACAAACCTTTAAAGAAATAATTAATACCACTGTAAAACAAGGCAGATGCGGCGAAATGGAGATAGAGCAGGTTCGCAGGGATGGGTCGGATTTCACTCTAAGTATTAATGCCGGATTAGTAAGTGATGAAAACAACAGGCCGGAGTACATATTCGTTTCCACAACAAACAACCATGACTGGCTGCTTGAGAAAAAGGCGAATGCACAGCATGTTGATTTTCTAAACAATCTCAATCTTGTCGACAGTGTTCTCCGAAAGTCAGCAAACATAAACCTGATGATGTCCGGCGTACTTCAGCTGACACTGGACATGTTCCAGACCGACCGTGCATGGCTGTTGTTCCCGTGTGACCCGGATTCCGAACAGTGGAGTATTCCCATGGAGTGCACCAAACCGGAATTTCCCGGCGCAGGCGCCTCAGAGAACACCTTTCAAATGACTGACGACATAAGGAGAATCTGTCAGAAGGCTTTACAGAGTAATGATGTTGTTACCATCGATTCAGGAAGCACAATTGCTCCTCAAGCTGTGGACGGCCTGCATTCTGCGCTGTCTCAGATTATCATTGCTCTTCACCCTCAAGCAGGAAAACCCTGGCTTTTCGGTCTGCATCAGTGTTCAAATCGCAGGAAGTGGACCACCGATGAGACCACTTTGCTCCGCGAGATAGGCGGCAGGCTTTCCGACGCACTCGGCACCCGGCTTCTGCTTCAAACTCTTACCGAAAGTGAAGAAAAATACCGCTCCCTTGCACAAACCTCAATGGAGGGTATCTTTTTTGTTAAGGACGGAATATGCGTTGAGGCCAATCAGTTGGCGGCAGACATGTTCGGATGGAACGACCCGTCGGATCTTACTGGTAAAGCGTGGCTTGACATTATTGCTCCCGAAAGCAAAAATCAGGCGGAACAGGAAATACTGACCCACGTAACAGATGAGCCATACGAAACAACCGGAATAAGAAAAGACGGCTCAAAGTTTCCGATGATAATCCACACAAAACTGATAATATATAAATCCAGACATTCGGCTCGCGCAGTGTCAGTTATGGACATCAGCCAACAGAAACAAACAGAAAATCTTCTGCGACTTGAACGGGAACGGGCAGAAAGATACTTGAACAGTGCCAACACAATATTCGTTGCTTTGGATACGAAGGGCATTGTAACTCTTGTAAACAAAAAAGCCTGTAATATTCTGGGAAGAAGCGAAGATTACATCATCGGGAAAAACTGGTTTGACCACTTTCTTCCAGAATCGGTCAAAGAGAAAACTAAACATGTTTTTCGCAGGCTTATAACCGGCGAGCATGAACGGTTTGAGTATTTCGAAAACAGTGTACTTACGGCTGGTGGATCAGAAAGATTGATTGCATGGCATAACTCATTTATTACAGATCGCCAGGGAGTAGTCTCCGGCTTTATCTCCGCAGGGAATGATATAACAAAATACAAGCAGACGGAGGCTGAAAAGCTAAGCCTTGAAAAACAGGTACTGCATGCCCAGAAGCTTGAGAGCCTGGGTATACTTGCAGGAGGAATAGCCCATGACTTCAACAATATTCTTATGGCCATTCTTGGCAACGCTGACCTTGCGCTGATGAAAATGGTTGCAGAGAACCCTGCTTACGGCAACATGAAAGCCATAGTGACTTCAGCAAAAAGGGCTGCGGATCTGGCAAAGCAGATGCTGGCCTATTCAGGCAAAGGAAAGTTTCTGGTAGAAGCAATCAATTTAAATCACGCCGTCGACGAGATTACCCATATACTGGAAGTGTCAATTTCAAAGAAGACCTCTATGGAATTCCATTATTCCGACGATCTGCCTCTTATCGAAGCCGATGCCACACAGGTAAGGCAGATAATCATGAATCTCGTTACCAATGCTTCTGATGCTCTGGGTAAAACCGGTGGCTTCATTTCAATAACAACAGGAACCATGAACTGCGATGAGTCCTACCTCAGCAGCACTTATGTTGATGAGATCCCTCCCCCCGGGCAGTATGTATATCTGGAGGTAACAGATACAGGATGTGGAATGAGCAGGGAAACAATCAGTAGAATGTTTGAACCGTTTTTTACCACCAAATTCACAGGACGAGGGCTTGGGCTTTCTGCTGTGCTGGGAATTGTCAAAGGGCATGGAGGCACAATTAATATCTACAGTGAGCCAGGCGCAGGAACTTCCATAAAAGTTCTGTTCCCAGCACTCACTGAGAGCCAGGTACAGAGCAGTGATAAAACAGAGATCAGCCAGGCTGCATGGACAGGGTACGGCACAATTCTTTTAGTTGACGATGAGGAAACCATTCTATCTGTAGGGGAACAGATGCTGAAGCACATGGGTTTTGATGTGCTCACAGCGTATGACGGAGAACAGGCGGTGAATATATACAAGGAGTTTTCAGACAGTATTACCCTTGTAATACTTGATTTCATAATGCCCCGTCTTGACGGTGAAGAAACACTGCGGGAATTGAGACGCATCAAAGAAGATGTTCTGGTTGTGATGTGCAGTGGTTACAACGCACGGGAAATTAACCGAAGGTTTGAAGGCAAACCGCCTGCGGGGTTTCTTCACAAACCGTACATATTCAGTGAATTGAAGTCAGTGCTTCAGCAACTGATCAACAGATAACACCTTACTCCGCCCGGTTACTCCTGTAGTTCTGCGGTAACCGTAAGGGTGTATTCCCCTTTGCCACCGTCCATGGAATAAACTCTGGCCTCGCAGGCTCCGTCTGCGGCAATCCTGCAGGTGTGTTTCATCGTTTCCTTCTCCCGGCACGGCAGTGTGCAGTGCCCTGTGTGCAAAACCCGTCAACCTGACAAAAGCTCTGAACTCAAAGAAGAATAGTCAAGTGTATCAGCTCTGGCTTTCAACCGCAGGAATTCTTCAGTGTCAATCTGTTCAGCCAACCTGGAAAGCCTCTCTTCAACTGTGTGCTTTTCTCCCTCGGAGGAGACTCCGTTGTTTGCAAGCACCATAAGAATAACAGCGGCTTCTGCCTTGTCTCCAAGAAGAGTGTAAGCCCGGGACATTCCGCTCAGTCCCGTCTCCTGCAGGGGAATCAAACCCACAGATTCGGCAACGGACAGTGCCACCTTCTGATAGTCAAGAGCCTGTTCCGGGGTATTCATGGCAAGTGCCGCCTCCCCAAGGTTCAGGTTGCAGATAACCTCACCTTCCCTGTCGCCTATACTCACTGAAGCATCAAGGCTTTTGCTGTAATACTCACATGCTTCAGAGATCTCTTCCTTTTCCGAGGCAATGCAGCCCAGGTTACCGAGGCAGTTTGCTATTCCCCATCTGTTACCCGCCTTAGTGTACAGAGCGAGGCTGTCTCTGTAAAAGCTTTCAGCCTCCTTCAGACGATGGAATGCAAGCGCCACATTTCCCATGTTCAGGCAGGTAATGGCCAGACCGGGGTCACTGGCAATTTCCGTGTATATCGAATGAGACTTCCAGTAGAATGAAATAACACTCTCGTATGTGCTCTGATCTTCAAACTCAGCCATACGCATGTATGCCCTGGCAAGTGCAGCTCTGTTTCCAGATTTCTTAGCCCTGTCAAAAGCCATCCGGGAGAACTTTTCGGCATCGGATCTTCTGCCGGTAACACCAGCTACCCAGGCGCGGCCCTGCAGAGCGTCTGCTGCCAGTCCGGGAAGACCGCCCTCCTCCGCCATATTAAACGAAGCTTCCAGCCTGGCTTCAGCCTGTTTGTAACGGCACAATTTTTCAAGGCAGTGTCCGCAGTTCATAACGAGTTCTGTCTGAAGAGGTTTGTCCAGCACCTCCTGCGGAGCCGCAAGTGCCCTTTCAAACCGGGAAAGGGCCTCCCTGTATGCACTGGTAGACATGGCGGATTTTCCGGAACGGTTAAGCCACACCACTGCTTTTTCCCAGTCTTCGCCGTTCTCATAGTGGTCTGCAATCTGGCTTGCAAACTCTGAAACACGGTCTCCAGCGTTGTGTTCAAGCCACACAGCCACAAGCCTGTGATACTTTTTTCTTAACCGGAGAAGAACCGTTTCGTAGGTCACATCCCGGAGAATGGCATGCTTGAACAGGTACTCCCCGGCAAAAGAGAAAGTTGAGCTGCTCATTCTGTGCACCAGATCGTGGCGTTCAACGGAAGAAAGCAACTCCAGTATCGCGGCAGACTCTCCGCCGCCGTACAGTTCTTTCACCGTTCTGTCCCAGAATATTCTGCCTACAACTGAAGCCATCTGAAGAAGTGATCTTTCGTCTGCCGGAAGTGTATCAAGCCGTGCCTGAAGAACACCGGTCAGGGTTGAAGGAACCTTCTCCCGTGAAAGGGCATGCACATTAACCGTCCAGTCCTCCTGTGAAATAACCCCGTCTTCAACCAGCATCTTTACAAGCTCTTCAACGTAGAAAGGGTTGCCGTCCGCATTTGAAACGATGAGCTCCGACAGTTCAGCAGGCAGATTCTTTACCCTTTTAAGAATTTTCCCGGTAAGCTCTCTACTCTCACTGGAGGACAGAAGCTTCAGCTGTATGGATGTGCTGGGCAGCCCGCTTCCCCACTGGGGCATTCGCTCATGAAGCGGGGGTCTGGTCAGGCACAGCACAAGCATCTGCCCCTGGGGATTTTCCCTTACTATCTGCTCTATAAGCTCAAGCGACACCGAATCTGCCCAGTGAAGGTCTTCCAGATAAACCAGAGTTCTTCCGGCGGCAGCAATCCTTCCGAAGTACTTCACAAGGGCGGTTTTCCCTGCTGCTGCCTGGGAAGGATCCCCTTCAGCACCCTGTATGTATGGGGAGGCCTGCATATCAAATCCCGCGTAATTACAGGCAAGATGAATGTCTTCAACTTCAAGAACAGACCCCATGCCCTTCTCCAGTTTTTCAAATGCAACTGCTGAAGAGTCATCTTCATGAACACCGAAACTGAACCTCAGTATATCTCTGAAAACGGAACATGGAATATCGACCATTCCAGGCGTACATCTGGCGTTAAAGAATACAGTTTCTTCCGGGTCTTTTTCCACAGCCAGCCGGAATTCATGAAGAAGTCTTGACTTTCCAATTCCGGCTTCTCCTGTAACTGTTACCATGGCTGTGTGCCTTGAAGAGTCCACTTCCCTTACCACGTTCATAAGGGTTTTCATCTCCGCGTCTCTTCCAACCATCACAGTTTCCTGGCCGAGAACCGCGGTGTTAAGCCTGGATATCTGCCGGGAAGCAGTACCTGTAACCAGGAAGATCTCAAGCTTCTCTTCAATTCCCTTAACCTTCACCGAAGCAAGTTGTCTGAAAGTAAAATCATTCTGGATGTGCTTCCACGAGTTCCGTGAAACTATCACCTGGCCAGGGGGAGCATGGGATTGAAGCCTGCTGGCAACATTCACAGTGTCGCCCATCACCGTGTACTCTCCCGCCAGACCCACCGGGCTTACAAACACCGGCCCTGTGTGTATCCCTATTCTTATCTTGAAAGGTGGAATAAGCCCGTGAGATTCGCTGCTGATAAAGCCTGCGGCATCCTGCATGGCAAGTGCGGCCTCAACAGCACGGAACGAATCGTCTTCCCGAACACCCTCAAGCCCCCACACGGCAAGAACGGCATCACCTATGTGTTTGTCCACCGTGCCGCCATGTGAAATTATCACAGTGTCCAGCGCTCTCCACAGGGTGTTGATCGCGGTTGTAACATTTTCCGCGTCGTTGTTGCGGCAGATTGATGTAAAGCCGGACACATCGGCGAAAACCACCGTTACATACTTTCGCAGCTGTCTGTCCGGCTTCTTCTCACGGTTTGAAGCGGCATCCAGTTTTTCCTGAAGAGCTGAGATGGAAGTGTCCACCACGGCGTCTCCCAGAATTGCCCTCTGGGCTTCCAGCCCTTTTATGGCATCTCTAAGTGCCTGTACTTCCCGGTGTTCAGCCATTCAACTCCTCCGTATCACATGGGTGCTGTTGTTTTGATGTACAAAACTTTTCTCTCTTCAAGGTAGCCCATCATGAACTTGAAACACTGTTCATCACGGCCCAGATACTCCGCCGGGCTAAGCCCCTTTTCACTGTACAGCCCTGACAGAACAGCGTTCACAGCAGCTGTGCAGGCGTAACCTGTGGTTCTTGCCATGGAAGATGTCTTTGTTTCCCGGTTGTATTCATCGTAGAGTTCCCAGGTGTATTCAACCGGCTTCCCATCCAGTTCACCGCCTACAACAACACGCATAACGGTGAACTCCTCTTCCTCCACTCCCAGCTTCCAGTTCTTCTTCGAGAACAGTATCTTCTCGGTCATCTGCAGAGGCGAAATAAACACACCGTTG
>JAGGYZ010000312.1 GCA_021162285.1 Candidatus Fermentibacteraceae bacterium | reverse complement strand
CTTCGTCTGCCTGTCCAGGTTTTTTCCTGAAATAAATACGAATATCGCAAGACCCCATCCAATGATAATCAGAATGGCTGCAATCACCACAAAGGTTGCACCGACAACTCCCGCCGCAGGCTCATCATTACTGACGCCTCCAACAGCCAGAAACATGCCTACGGTCAAGTGAATCAGTGGAAAACATGCAGCAAGAGCAATCAGCCCTGCAACTACATAGTGAAACACCGCCAGAATATGCAGTGTGTCCCTGTTGGATGCGCTCATTCTTATCTCCTTCTTTGTAATATTCGCTAATTAATACTAAACAATTCGGACTCGTATTCCAAATGGCACCACCGATTGCATTAAACTCAAACACTTATATTGTAACAAAATTGGAGGAACATGAGAAACTGGATCACAAACAGAGAATTGATGAAATCACACTTTGACGCGACCGACTTTCTTGACGAGGAATCAGATCAGGTTCAAGGTATAAACCCGCCTCCGGTTGAATCCAGGATTCTTCCGGATGCTGTTGAAATTGCACTTCCCCGGTACGATTCTGTAAAAACAGTTAAACCTGACCTCGCAGACTGTATTCTACACAGGATGAGCAGGCGCAAATACACCACAGAGAGCATTACGCTGGAAGAGCTGTCTTTCATGCTGTGGGCAACTCAGGGCGTGAAGAAAACAATCGATGCCTACAACAACAGGGGAACGGTAACCTACAGAACAGTTCCATCAGCAGGAGCCCGTCACCCGTTTGAAACCTATCTGGCAGTCAACAATGTCACCGGGGTGAAACCCGGCATATACCGATACTCTGCGCTTAAACACAGCCTGATCTTCCTGTTTCAGGTAAACAATGTCGAGGAAAAACTTACTGCAGCAACTGTGGGACAGAGTTTCACCGGCGATGCACCTGTGGTGTTCTTCTGGGCATGCCGACCCTACATGGGTGAATGGCGTTACAAAGGGGAATCCCACAAGGCCATGCTTCTGGACGCAGGTCATGTGTGCCAGAACCTCTACCTTGCCGCAGAGTCTCTTCAGCTGGGAACAGTTGCCATTGCCGCATACTCACAGAGCAAAGTGGATGCCCTTCTAAAACTGGATGGAAAAGATGAGTTCGTAGTTTACCTTGCACCGGTGGGAAGAGTTAAAGAAACTGAATAATCAGGGCTTCCTGAACAATCACCGTTAGCTACCCATCTCGCCGGCCTTACCCGGTAGCACATTTCCCATTCCGGCACGGACAAAAGCCAGTTCAGCATGACAGAACAGCAAGTCACACATTGACCTACACATTATTATGTGTTAAGTTTTGTGTGGAGGTGATATTCATGGCAACAAATCTGCAGATTGATGACAAGCTTATAACCAAAGCCGTGGATCTTGGACACCACAGGACTAAAAAAGCCGCAGTAACACAGGCTCTTATTAACTACATACTTCATCTTGAGCAGGAAAACATACTAGCCCTTTTTGGCTCCATTGACTATGCTGAGGATTACAGCTACAAAAAACAGAGATCTCGAGCATGAGAATTCTGGTGGACACATGTGTCTGGTCTGAGGCTCTTCGCCGGAAAACCAGTGAGAAATCAGATATTTCAAGAGAACTCCAGAGTTTGATTCTTGAGCATCGTGTTGAAATAATTGGCCCAATACGTCAGGAACTATTGTCTGGGTTACGTGAGGATACTCAGTTCAGTAGGCTTGAAGAACACCTGGAAGCATTTCCGGACATCACTCTAGAAGCCGCTGATCATATTACAGCAGCCAGATTTTTCAATAAATGCCGTACAAAGGGAATTCAGGGATCAAACACTGATTTTTTGATATGTGCAGTTGCGGTGCGGCGAAAAATGGCTATTTACACTACAGATAGGGATTTCCAGCAGTTTGTAAAGTATCTACCAATCGTTCTGCATGAAACAAGGAAATTTGATTACTGAAATATCCCTTTTTCGTAAGATCATTGGTCTGAAGTATTCACTATAACTGTTGATACATTGTTGGCTGATACCCCTCTGTATAGGAAGCATCATGCACAGCGAATGCTTCATGCTCTTCAATTTCAGCCTGAATCTGCTCATTGCTTTTTTAGAGCGCTCAACAGGTGCTGCAATTACTACTGTGAAAATGGATGTTTAAGAATAAGTATTGTGAGGCGTGTTCTGATATACAAGGCAGGCGGAGGTTTGTGCCTCCGCCTGCCGGTGTGATGCGCCGGTTATTCCAGCCGGTCGATTATTCCCTGGACAGCTCTCAGGCCGTCTGCTATTGCTGTTATCGCATCACCCTCGCCAGGTGTGATATCGCCACCGGCAAAGAAGTTTTTGTAGCCTGTGTACTGCTTGTCGTCTACGATAATGCGGCCCCATTTGAGTTCCATTTCCTTCTGCATTGATTCGGGAATAAACTCAATGTCGGAGGTCTGACCTATTGCCGAGAACAGGATGTCGGCATCTATTGCATGCTCCACATCATCCTTAGGCTTGGGAGAAGGTCTGCCGCCCTTGGGGTTTGGAATCATCTTCGCCTCGTGATAGAGATACCTGATTCCGTTCTTCGTCTTTTCAATTCTGATCGGTATGGTCTTTACTCTGAAGTCGATGGCTTCTTCCATGGCCTCGTGGATCTCTTCATCATCGGCTGGCATGTCTTCTACGCGCCTTCTGTAGGAGAGTATAACCTCGGCCCCGAGCCTTACACACGTTCTGGCTGTGTCCATGGCCACATTTCCGCCGCCAATTACAATAACTGTTTTACCCTTGAGGCCTTCTCCCTTCTCAGGAGAACTCACAAGGAAATCAAATGCGGGTTTAACTCCTGGAAGATCTTCCCCTTCAATCCTTGCACTGGAAGGTTTCTGAAGTCCAACGGCAAGGTAAACGGCATCGAATTCAGATTCCAGCTTCTTCAGCATTGCGGCATTGATTTCTTTCCCGTAATTCATTATTACGCCAGCCTGTTCAAAGACCTCCATCTGCTTGCTGATGCCTTCAGCAGGAAGCCTGTACTCGGGAATAGCGTACCATGCTACCCCGCCGCCTTTTTCATAGCGGTCGAACACATGCACTTCGTAACCCTTACGGGAAAGGTAGTAGGCAGCACTGAGACCGGAGGGACCTGCGCCAACAACTGCAACCTTCTTCCCGTTCGGCTCTCCCGGCTGGGCATCCAGTGCAAGCACATCGGCAAGGGATTCGAACTGCTCGCAGGCAAATCGCTTGAGCCACCTGATTGCGATAGACTCACCCTGATAACCCATGGCACAGACTGTTTCACACTGCCTGGTGCAGACCTTTCCGCACATCTCTGGAAGGGGGTTGTTGTCGTAGAACAGTTTAACCGCATCAACAAATCTTCCTTCAGCGATGGCCTTCAGGTAGTCGGGTATATGCATGTGCGCGGGGCAGGCACTAATGCAGAGACCGCACTGGATGCATCTTGAAGCTTCATCCATTGCCTGCTGCACTGTGTAACCCTTCACAACTTCATCGAAGGTCTTGATTCGCTCTTCTGGAACTTCGATCGTCATTTCTTCTCTGGGTGAGCCGGCCCACCCGAGAACATCATTTTCCTGTCTGTAACCCTTTTCCTCGTTGTCCCATGCCTTTTTGTCAACACCTGGAGTGTACCTGCAAGTGTCGGGTTTTTCAGTTACCCATCTGTATTCATTGGTAAAGGCAAGGGAGCCAGTGGAGCATACATCGATGCAAAGGCCGCACCAGCAGCACCTGCCGTAGTCTACAACCGGTCTGAGGCCTGAATCTCCCTTTGTGGGTTCAATACCCTCAACCTTCACCATGTCGATGGCTTTGTTCTCGCAGATAGTCTCACACCTGCCACAGCCGATACACTTGCTTGTATCGTTAATGTGGAAACCGCGATACCTGTCTGCTCCCGGGTTCTGCTGAGTGGGATATGGAATTGTATCGGCTTTCTTCGCCGCTCTGGACCAGGCCAGGAATGGAGAGATTACATCTGTAAATTTCATAAGTTTCCTACCTCTCTATTTCCGGCGGACAGGTGGTGAGACTTACCATGATGTTCGAAACATCGGCTATGTTGGCCCCAATCAGCATCCTCTCAAGAAGGGGAACCGCGTGCACGTATGAAGGCCCACGCACATGCACCCTTCTCGGTTTGAGAGATCCGTCACTAACCACGTAGTAGCCATACTCACCACGGGAAGATTCCACACGGGAATAGTACTCACCTGCAGGTACTCTCCATTCGGTAAGATTGGGTAATTTCGTTGCAACAGGCCCTGCTGGTATACCACCAAGAATCTGTCTGATAAGCGAGATGCTAAGGTCAATGTCTCTTCTTCTAACTATGGCCCTTGTATAGATATCGCTCCCTGTTTCTGTTACCACATCAAAATCAAGCTTGTCGTAGATCTCGTAGGGAGCATCTTTTCTTACATCCCGTACTGAACCGCTGCCTCTGGCAACAGGTCCGACAAGACCGTACTCTTCTATCCACTCCGGTTTTACAACGCCTATGCCTTTCGTTCTCAATTTGAAAACTGCGTTGTTCAGTATCAATCGATCAAACTCGGGAAGTCTCTTTTCGATCTTGTTCAGAACAAGGTGAACACGCTTCCTGAATCCCCGGGGCAGATCGCGTCTGACGCCTCCAGGCTGAATATAGATGTGATAAACTCTGGCTCCGGTGAGCTCTTCAAAAAGGTCTAGAACAAAGTCTCTGAAGGTGATTCCCCACATGGCTCCTGTTCCGAGCCCAACGGTACCAGCCTGACCCCCGAACGCCATAAGATTCATTGCGAGTCTTCCCATTTCAAGAACAAGAGTTCTTATCCACTTTGCCCTTTCCGGTACTTCTATTCCTGCAAGCTCTTCAATTGCCAGGGCGTAGCACTCCTCATTTATGTCCGGTTCAGGTACACAGATTCTGCACACAAGAGGAAAGTTCTGTATCCAGAGCCTTTTCTCCATGAGCTTTTCAAAACCTCTGTGGAGGTATCCAACATGGGTTATTGCCTTTGTTACCTGATCTCCGTCAAACCACATTTCAATACTCATGTTACCAGTTACGCCGGGATGCTGCGGGCCAAAGAAGAGATGGGTGGTCTTTTTCGGATCTGTTGCCGGGTTGACACCCATTATTTTTCCTCCTCTCTGTTGCGTCCCATGGGAGTATTCCATTCACCAACCACATCTCCGATGTACTGTCTCGGGTCGATGTGCTCTCTGGGCTGCCGCTCGCCAAATGTTCTCATGGCGTATTCCTCTGTTTCAAAATCCCTCCGCATTGGGGGAATGTCTTTCCAGCCTTCCAGAAGGAAGTCTTCGCCTTCTCTGGGGTTACCGGGAAAACTGATTCCAAACATTTCGTAAATCTCACGCTCGAAAGCACTGGCAGCCGGCCAGATTTGACTCAACGAAGGAACAACGCAGTTTTTCCTTGGAAAGTAGGCACTTATCAGCAGAACTTCCTGCTCACTGTAGTTCTCAAGAATCCATGTTACCTGGAATGCATTGTTCTCCATCCAGTCTACAGCACTGATAAGCTGAAGTGTTGTAAACCCCAGACTGGTTTTTGCAGTTAGAACAGCATCCATGGCGGAAGTGGCTCCCACCTTGACATGCAGGTAGTTGTGCTGCTCTCTCACCAGTTTCAGTAAGGGGAAACGGATTTCCAGCTCTTTTTTTACTTTGTCAATCATATTCTCACCCCTTACCAGTTGTAATCGGGAAGGTCCCAGTTTTTGATGATCTGTTTCTGGTTTTCCCGGTAGTAATCCAAATTTTCCTTGTAGTGCTTCCATCCTGTGGCTCTGCCCTCTTTTATCTTCTTCATTAGAAGGCTGAAGCCATCAATTATCGATTCCGGTCTGGGCATGCATCCCATTACATAAACATCCACCGGCAGATACTTGTCAAGAACATTCAGTGTGTTGTACGAGTCGAAATACATTCCACCGTTGATGGTACACGAACCGAGGGCCATGATGTACTTGGGATCCTGAATCTGCTCGTAAACTCTGATTACTCTTTTCAGGGTTTTTGTTGACAGATAACCGGAAATTATCAAAACGTCAGCCTGTCTGGGCGTGGGACGCATGGCAATTCCAAAGCGTTCCATATCGAACCTTGAAGTACCCAGAGGTCTCAACTCTATTGCACCACAGCCGGTTCCGTAACCAGTAACCCAGAGGCTGTTGGCCCTGGCCATATTGGTAATCTTCTGAAGAACCTCTTTTTTGTCTCCCGGTTTTTCCGGGGGGTGATTGCAGTACATAACAGCCTCCTAAAGCATCACGCGGACAAGGTCCACGAGCGCCAGGGTAGTGGGAACAAGCCAGAGGAATTTAATGCTCTGCTCCGTTCTGAACCTCGGGAACACCGAGCTTACAACGACGGTATACATGTAAAGAAGGAATGTTTTTAGAAGCAGACTGAGCCAGCTTGAAGCTCCTCCAAACAGTAAGTTCACAAAAAACAGCAGCTTGGCGACAGAGAAGAGCGCTCTGCCACTGAACATGAGAGAGAGAAACCTGCTGCTGTACTCCGTGGGAGGGCCGATTGGTATCTCCTGCGGGGCAAGCACAATACCGAAGGGATACGCCATCTGCATTGGCAGAAAGGCAATCAGTGCACCGGCGGACGCAAACGGGAACCTGAAGATGTTCCAGCTTGAAATACCAGCCTGCTGGGCAGCCACGATCCCCTCAATCCTGAACGTATGAAGGCCAACTGCAATTGCTACAACCGCTACAGAGAACGAAAGCTCGTAGGATGACATCTGAGCCAGACCTCTGCTTACGGCAATAACTGCATAGGGATGACCCGAATTCCCCGCACCAAGAGCCATGCCGAGGCATCCGAAAAACATGATGTAGAGGAGAAGGAAAACATCACCGGCAAATGACATGTTGTATGTGATGTTCTGACCTACAACCACAGGAACCATGAGTAGAACCGCGATCGCTCCGGTTATCCGGAACATCGGAGCCAGCCAGAACATCCCTCCATGATGAATGGATGATGTCTTTCTGAACAGCTTCCAGACATCAATAAAGTTCTGGGTAACCCTCGGGCCCATTCTGCCATGAATTTTCGCGGTAACTGTTCTTGATATTCCACCAAGCAGAAGCCCCCACACAAGGGCGGTAAAAACTGTCAGGAGAATAGACATTATGTTGGACAACATTTTACATCCCTCCATTCAGAAACACGAACAGAAGCACCAGGAAAAGCAGGGAATGAGCCAGATATGTTCTGCCGTCTCCGGTGAACAGCATCCTCACTCCATCCCCCAGCATACTGAATGTTTTGCTGACCCCGCAGAATATCTTCTCTGCATGTATCCTGGGCAGGAATGCAAGAGCTCTTGTATAGGGTCTGAAAAAGTTATTTGAGTAATGAACCTCGTCAGCGGACGGAGGCATTTCGCCAGCGAACCCGATGTCAAGCTGACCTACATACTTCGGCTTGTGGCCGGATATCCAGTAGAACACGAAAGCAATTCCAAACACAACCATCACCATAATACCAACCATCCAGGCATTCCAGGTTCCCATTGTGGTGAGAACCATGTCTCCCTGTATGACCGGTGCAAGCCCGGAAAGACCCGGGATAGCCTTCAACGCCGGGACAAGGATGTTTAGAAGCAGTGTTGGCTTGAAGCCAAGAACCATTATGGATGCGGCAAGAATACCCTGAGGAAGCAGAAGGGCGAGGGGAGCTTCCTTTGCGTGGGCATTTTTGGGTGAAAGCTGGCCGAGAAATACTCCGTGAAGCAACCGGTAGGAGTAGAGGAATGCTACAACTGAAGCAAACATTGCCACTATCAGAATCGGCAGCCAGCCTGCTTCCACAAGCCCGTTGTAGAGAAGCCACTTTCCACCGAAACCAGCCAGAGGAGGAATACCGGCAAAAGAAATCACGGCAATAAGCGTAAATGCGAATGTCCAGGGCATCTTTTTCACAAGACCTCCCAGATTGTTGAACCTGGTTGTGCCTGTTCTGTAAAGTACGCTGGCAGCCCCCAGAAAGAGAGCCATTTTGAAGATCATGTGGTGAACTGTGTGGTACAACGCTGCAGTCCAGCCCAAAATGCTTGCAAGCCCAAGCCCGACCAGTATGTATCCGATCTGGGAAACACTGGCATAGGCAAGCAGCTTCTTGTAATCGGGAGCAAGTGCGGCAAGTACAGCGCCGGCCAGTGCCGTAAGAGCACCTGCCCAGGCCATAGCCCTTCCCCACGGAAGAGCGCCGCCTGTGGCGTTTAGAGCTACTGCCACTAAAAGAAGAACTGCCGCTTTGGATGCAGTTCCGGAAAGGTAGGCAGGCATGGTTCCAGGAGCCGCTGGATATGTTCTTACATTCCAGAGGTGCGTACCAAACTGCCCCAGTTTTACCAGCGCTGCCAGTGTCATCAGCAGTGCAGGCAACCCTGCCATTACAAAACTTCCCCTTGAAAGAAGAATTCCGGCAAGAAGCAGATATCCGGAGAATGAAGCGAAAACGGCGTACCAGAAGGCACCGTTCCTGGCTCCGGTACCTTTGCTCACGCCGACAACCGCGGCAAAGGCTGAAATCTCCCACAGAATGTAAAAGGTAATTCCATTGCCTGCAGCAGGAAGCAGCGTGAGAGAGGCACCGGATATAAGCAGCCAGAACCAGTAGTTCCTCTCACTGCCAATTCGTTTGAAAACACCGGGCAGACACAAAAGAGTTCCAGCGGCAAACAGAGCGTGGAAGATGTTTCTAAGAGTTGAGGATGCTATTATGGAACCGGAAAAGTCAAGTTGCCCCCACCACAACTGTGTTATCCAGATTGCTGCAACCAGAATGATAAACACTCCTGCCACTGCAGATGGTTTGGAAAATGCTTTTACACTGATCTTTTCCGACCTGTCGGCCCAGAAACGGAACAGATAGACGGCCTCCAGGAAAAGACCTGCCAGAACTGCATAGAAAACTACAGGGAAATGTAAGGCCAGATGTTTGAGGAAAGCAAACTTTGCCCAGAAGACTGGAAGAGGTGGTATTCCTGCCAGAAGCAGAACAGGAATCAGCATAAGTACTGTTCCGTAACCGCTCCATCCGCGATTTTTCCAGGGATTACCAAGCATGAAAAGGCTGAATTTGGAAAGAGAGGAGAATACCATAAGAACAAGCACTGTGCGGGTGTAGAAAGCCCCTGTGGTTGTTCCGGCTGCAACAAGAAGAAGCGACGCATAGGCGGAAGTGGAATAACCCAGTATTCTGCCGGCACTGCCTGCCCGGAGGCCTGCAAGCTGGCTTAAAACAAGCCCTCCAGCCCCAATCCAGGCATAGATAATCGGGTTTCCAATTGGAAGAAGGGGCAGAACCTTTGCGGCCCACATGAGAACAGCAAGACTCCATGTCGCACTGTAAAGGCCGGCGACATTGGAACTGGCCCCCTGATAGAAGTCCAACCCCCACCCCGCCAGCGGGAAGGCTTTGAGCTCAGTAACTATCACAGTTAATAGAAGAATCGATACGAGAACTGCTGCCCCACCGGAAAGGGAGCCAAGAGCTGCCATTGTAAGCATACCGGTTGACCGGTACAGTACGGCCACCGCCAGCAGATACAATATGGTAACCAGGCCTGAAACCAGAGCAACTTTTATTGCCGCTTCCCAGCGGCTGCCACACCTGGAAGCAGCGGTAAGACCGATAGTTGCAATCGACCCTATTTCGAGAAATACGAAGGAGTTAAAAATATCGGTTGCAAACAGTAAGCCCAGTGATGCAGTCAACATGGCAAGTATCAGAGGTTGGCTTTTGGGCGTGTGCAGAGCGAATCTGTGAATTGAGAAAATTACCGCTGCGTACATGGCCAGAGCAGCCAGTGTACCCCCTGCAGTAATCTCAAGATTAATACTGAGGGGAGGACTTCCCACACCGGAATGGAAAATCACGGAGTTGGACAGATCGGCAAGGTTCCATGCCCCAAGTTGAATTGAGAGCAAAACAACGAACGCCAGACCTGCTGTAAGAACTGTGTAGCTAACGAACCGGGATGCTTTCGAATGTTTTCCAGGAAGCCAGGCATTGATGAAGGCTCCCAGAAGAGGCAGGAATACAGCCAGTGCTTTTACCATCTCAGCTCCTTCATGTGTCGAATGTCGGCAGAGCCGGATTTACGCGAGGCTAATACACCTACAACAACGAACAGGGCAGCAACAGCCACGCCTATCACTATGGAGGTAAGAACAAGCGCCTGTGGAAGGGGATCAACCACGGTTGTAACAGATGAATCGATAATGGGAGCTGCACGATTGGGAAGAAAACCGCTCCACACCAGGATCAGGTTTACCCCTGTGTCTGCAAGGGTGAATGCGAGAGCGATCCGGAGGATGTGCTTTCTTGTGAGAACGCCCCACAAACCTATCAGAACAAGCCCCAGGCCTGTTGCAGCCATGGACCAGTAGAACAGATACTCTGCACTCATTCCTCACCTCCCGCTTTTCTGTATGAGGAGAATATCCCAGACAGCTCACTTGCTACTTTTGCACCGATAGCAAGTGAAATGAGGGGAATAATACCGGCAGATATTATTCTTCCCGGGGAACCGGCTGGAATAACAAGGTTGTTTAAGAACTGTCCGAGAGTAAACATTCCCCAGAAGCCCAGCAACCCGAATGTAAGCCCGGCAAGAGATTCTATGGAGGAAAGAAACTTTGATTTGTCGGGAATTGTGTTGCTGCCCAGCATTACAAGCAGGAATGCCGAAGCAACCACTGCACCTCCCGGAAAACCGCCACCGGGGCTGAGATGCCCGTGGGTGATGATATAGATGCCAAAGAGAATAATTGCTCCAGGCAAAATACCAGCTGTAAACGCCACTATTGAACTTGGTGGAGTTGGGTTGGCTCCTATGGGTATCAGTGTAAGAATAAGGACAACCGCAGTGGACGCACTGAAAAGCACCACAACCTCACCGAGGGTATCAAGCCCTCTGTAGGCCACTACAACAGCGGTAACAAGGTTCACCGAACCGGTATCCTCCACTCCGGTCTGTGTGTATAACTCTCCCACTCCGGAAAGCGCAGAGGGAACTGTGTAGTCATCAACAACTGTTATGAGAATAGCAGCGAGAACAAGAACAATTGCCAGTCCGACAATGGTGCGTATCATTGTTCCCCTCCGATCTTTCCTCTACCCCAGAGAAAGATTACAGTTGATATAGCCGCACCGATACTGGCTTCAGTAATGGCCACATCCGGTGCGTCCATCAGCAAAAAGAGCAGAGAAGCTGAGAGGCTCACAAAACCCACAATAATAATGGCTGAAATCAGCTTTTTAACTATCAGAGCAGCAACTGCGGCAACGATCATCATTATGCCTGTACCGATTGATGCTGCAGCAAACAAAGACATATTCACTGATTTTCCCCCTTGCTCTCTTCAAGGTCATCAATAATGAGGTTGTCCGGTTTCTCCGCTGGCTCATTGTGCGCCGCACGAGCCAGAGCGTGGCTGGAAACAGGATTTGTAAGAACGATAAAAACAACCACCAGAAGGAGCTTGGGCATCCATGAAGGCTCAAACAGCCCAAGACCTGTAAGGAACAGAATAGAACCCAGTGTGGTGGCCTTTGTACCAGCGTGCATTTTGTTGAAAACATCAGGTAATCTAAAAACGCCTAAACCACTGGCAAACAGAACCAGGGCACCAAGGCCGGTCAGTACATGGGCAATTATAGATGTGACACTCATCTCAGCCCCCCGTCGATATACCTGGCGACAGCCAGAACACCAAGAAACGAAAGTACAGAATAGACAAGAGCCACATCAAGCAGCATCGACCGCCCCTGTAAAAATGCAACAAGTACCAGGAAAACGGTTGTAATCAAAGTGGTAGTATCCAGAGCAACAGCTCTGTCTGCAGCCTTTGCGCCGAGAATCAGGCGTAAAAAGGCAAGAAACAGCCCTCCGCCGATGAGCACAAAGAGAATGATCATGAATGTATTACTCAAAGATTTTCTCCAATCTTCCAGCAAAGCCGTCTACCATCGACTGTGTTTCCGCGTGGACATCTCCATCCGGAAGGAAGATCCAGTGCACAAAGATGTGGTCACCTACAATGTCTATGGTTATGGTTCCAGGTGTCAGAGTAATTGAGTTAGCAACAATTACCTTTGCCCTTTCGCTTTTCAACCTCAGATTTACTTTTACTATACCTGGTTTAAGAGGGATGACTGGCCTGAATATTCTGAAAAAAACATCAATATTAGCCTTCACCATCTGGCCCAGAAGGTAAAGCACATAGCCGATTGCCGCTATGAGCTTTCGAGGTTTGAGGAGACGAAACAGATTTCCGGTAAGAGCTCCATGTGTGGCAACAGCGACCAGTACACTTACAACAACGCCCAGCACTATTTCCTGAACATCAGTACTGAGTGTCAGACTAAGCCAGATGCCAAGCAGGATCACCGAAGTGGAAAAAACGGCCGGTACTCGTTTCATCAGTCAACACGCTCCTTCCTTCTCATGGAATGAGTAAGAACATCAAGTTCCGTAGATACTTCAACATATTTTATTTCTACATCTTTCGGAGCCCGAAGCGGCTCAAGAGTAAAACTCAGAATAGCCTTGCAACCTGCTTTGACAAGCTTATCCAGAGCGATCTGCCCAGATCCGGTTGTGACGGCTATCACAGCAATAACTTCTTTGTGGTCTTTTAGAAAGCCAGCAACATCCTCAATGGATCTTATCTTTCGACCTGCACAGTCTTTTCCTGTTTTAGCCGGATCGTTATCGAAAATCGAGTTGTAGGTATAGCCGCCGGTGCCCTCAAGACCAGAGTTAATCAAAGCACATCCAATGCTTCCAGCACCTACAATTATCACAGCAGGAGGGTCGTTTGTACCCAGAATTCTCTCAATATTTACCAGCAGGTTATCAACATTATATCCGGATCCCTGCTTACCGAACTCTCCATAAATCGACAGATCCCTGCGAACAGCAGCTGAAGAAATTCCACAGTTTAAGGCCATCTGCTGAGATGTCATTATGGATTCACCATTTCTTTTTGCCAGCCTGAGACAGCGGGCATAGTGGCTCAGCCTCCGTATGGATTTCTCTGAAACCTTTACGGCAATCAATGTAATCTCCTTCGAAAGTGATAGATAGTGATAGTTTGCACAATCACAAGTGTACTACATTTTTTTCACACAGTCAAGATACTATTTCAGTACAGAATTGATTAAAAAACAAAGAAATTCTCCCCTGTAAAATCGCCGGAGAAACTAATCCATGATTAAAGCATAATCCCCCCCCCAAAGAAAGCGGAAGAGAATGAGATCGTTTACCTGAATTGTACACTCAAACATCAGGAAGGAGCACAGATTCTGCGTACCTTCTCTTCGGCAGGAGCTGTCTCGCCGGACTGGGACCGAAACTGGCAATAGAATCATTTACGGAAAAGACAAACCCCGGATCCCCTGCAGCGACATAGATAAAGTTGAGCCCTGTTACGTCAGGATCACTTGTAACTGATAAAGCATCACAAATTCACAGAATTTGGTATGAATTATTCACCGATATATATTACCTGCAACCGGCTCAACTGTGCCGGCTTTACTAACACTTAAGAAGAATTGTCTTCTTATTTTTTATCGGCACCCTGCCGGTAGGAGGTTGGAAATGTCTAAAGGTTTCGATGCATTCAAAATGGCTCAGGGCCAGTTCGATCAGGTAGCTGAAACACTCGACCTTGACCCGGGTTCCAGAGCATTTCTTCGTGAGCCAATGAGAGAGTACCATTTCACTATTCCTGTTCACATGGATGATGGTTCTGTTCAGGTCTTTCGCGGTTTCAGAGTACAGCACAGCGATGTTCGCGGCCCATGCAAGGGCGGGATCAGATTTCACCCTGACGAGACCATAAACACTGTAAAAGCTCTGGCTACATGGATGACCTGGAAATGTGCTGTTGTTGATATCCCACTGGGCGGTGGCAAAGGGGGCGTTATCTGCGATCCCCACGAACTTTCCATGCGCGAGCAGGAACAGATCTGCCGTGGCTGGGTCCGTAATGTCTGGAGAAACATCGGCCCGGTACAAGACATTCCTGCACCTGATGTTATGACAACTCCTCAGCACATGCTGTGGATGATGGATGAATATGAAACACTTATGGGTGGTAAATACCCCGGCGTGATCACTGGAAAACCAGTGGGCAGCGGTGGTTCTCTTGGAAGAACTGAAGCCACAGGCTACGGTGCCATCTACACAGTAAGAGAAGCTCTTAAGCGTCTTGGTATTGATATCAAGGGCGCAACAATGGCCTGTCAGGGGTTTGGGAATGTTGTACAGTATGCTGCCGAGCTCTTTATTCAGTACGGCGGCAAAGTACTGTGCATTTCCTGCTGGGACCAGAAAGACATGAAGGCCTACACTTATCGCAAGATGGATGGAATTGATCTTGAATTCATCAGAACCATTACAGACAGATTCGGCACACTTGATGCCGAAAAAGCCATTGCTGCCGGTTATGAGCAGCTTCCAGGTGATGCATGGATAGAGACCGAGGCAGATGTACTTCTTCCCGGAGCACTAGAGAATCAGATCAATGCTGATACAGTGAACGGAATTCACGCGAAGGTTAAAGTTCTTGCAGAAGGTGCAAACGGGCCTACAACACCAGAGGCAGATGCTGTAATCAAAGAAAAAGGAATTTTCACTATTCCTGACTTCCTCTGCAACGCCGGCGGAGTTACATGCTCCTACTTCGAACAGGTTCAGAACAACATGAACTACTACTGGGAGAAGGATGAAGTTCTCTCCAAGCTGGACACAAAGATGACAACTGCATTCCACGCTGTTGCCGACCTGGCGGAAAGCCAGTCTGTATACATGCGCGATGCAGCATACATGATCGCCATCGACAGAGTAGCCAACGCTGCCAGACTTCGTGGCCTTGTGTAATCACAGATAAAAAAAAGACCGGGGTGCCAGTCACCCCGGTCTTTTTTTTTAGTCTTCCGGTAATTAGAATCCTTCTGTATATGAAATGAAGAATGTACTCCACTGAAAGGGATCTTGTATGTCGCCACTAAGCCACGATGATACCGGTACAACTGGCAAACCCGAATGGAAAATTATTCTGAAACTGCTCAGCGAGACAGATTCGGAATTACTGAGTCGTTTGAGCCGAAAGATGCTCAACTACCTTTTCAGAAGGAAAATAGTAAAGATCTCGACCATCATGGAAGAACTGCTTCCCAGGCAGATCGATGCAGTTGAAACCGGAGACATGTACGGCGAAAATCAGCCTGCGCCCAGGATAGACTACAAAGTACTGGAAGAGATAACTACACAGGTATTCCGCGTTGCCGAGGAAGTTCTTACACCTGAAGAGATCACCATGGCTCTTCACAGGTGGCTTCGTTACGAAAAGATCCGTTTTCTTTCAGTAACAACTGGCAGAAGAGATGTTCCTCTGGGCAAACTGAGAGAAGCACTGGACAAATATGAGATGCTTCCAAAACGAAGTAAAAAAATGGAGGCAAGGGATCGGGAAAACATTATTGTTGGCCTCACAAGGCGGCTGTTTACTGAGGACCTGAATTACATAAGCACAATTCGCAAGCATGTCAGTATTGATGATTTCACTCATGTGATCAACCACACGATCGGACCATACAACGGGAATGGAAAAGCTGGCGGAAAAGCAGCTGGCCTGTTCAGAGCCGAGATGATACTTAACACCTACAAGAAATCGCACACTGTTCTTAGAAATCTCAGAGTTCCTAAAACGTGGTTCATTGCATCTGATGCTGTTCTGGAATTCATCAGCCACAACGCCCTTGAAGAGATGATGGCGATCAAGTACGCCCAACAGGGTGAGATCCGTCAGGAGTACCATCTTCTAGAACAGGTATTCAAGCACTCTGTAATGCCGTACAGCGTAATGGTCGGGCTTGAGCACGCCCTGGATTATTTTGGCACAATCCCGATCATTGTTCGTTCATCAAGCCTTCTGGAAGACAGTACCGGAGCAGCTTTTGCAGGCAAGTACAAAAGCCTTTTTGTCGCCAATCAGGGTTCCAGGCAGCACAGACTTGATGCTCTTGTAGACGCTGTACTGGAGATCTATGCCAGCATTTTTGGCCCCGACCCAATTGAATACAGAAGGGAAAGAGGGCTTCTAGATTTCAATGAGGAAATGGGAATTCTTATTCAGGAGGTGGTAGGGTCAAGAATAGGCAAGTACTTCTTCCCTCCCTTCGCCGGAGTTGCTTTCAGCAGAAATGATTACAGGTGGTCTCCAAGAATTAAATCAGAGGACGGGATTGTCCGACTGGTTGCAGGGCTTGGAACAAGAGCCGTGGACAGAACAGGGCAGGACTTCCCTGTTCTTATGAGCCCCGGGCAACCCAAGCTCCGAATAAATGTTACAACAGAAGAACTTATCAGATATGCCCAGAAGAATATGGATGTTTTGAATCTTGAAAAGGGGTGCCTGGAAACTGTCAGCACCGAGAAGATGATAAAAGAGTACGGAGCAAAGATCCCATGTCTGCCTTATCTGGTTTCGCTTTATGAAGAAGGTGACATTCAGCTCTCCCCCGGATCCATGCTGAATATTCAGAAAAAGGACACAATAGTCACTTTCCACAATCTGCTGGAAAGAAGCCCGGTTCCCCTTTTCTTTAAAACTGTGTTAAACATTCTTGAAGACGAGATCGGCCTGCCAGTTGACATTGAGTTTGCCTACGGACAGGACATTCACACACCATACCTTCTGCAGTGTCGTCCACAAAGCGTGGGCAGTGGAAATGTAGATACAACTATACCAACCGGAATAGCCAATGACGATGTGATCTTCACCGCAAACAAGTACATAATGTCAGGAGCATGTCACGGCATAGAGTACATGGTGTATGTGGACGGCATCGAGTATGACAAAGTGGCCAACAGAGAGGAATTGCTGGAGATCGGTCATACAGTCGGAAAACTCAATCAGATTCTTCCACATAAAAAATTCATTCTTATCGGGCCGGGCAGATGGGGCAGCAAGGGAGACATCAAGCTGGGTGTGCATGTGGGATACAGCGATATCAACAACACGGCAATGCTTATTGAAGTTGCAAAGATGAAGAAGGGCCAGGTTCCTGATCTGTCCTTCGGAACACACTTCTTCCAGGATCTTGTTGAAGCAGACATAAGATACCTTCCTCTGTACCCGGATGATGACGGCGTGATATTCAGGGAGGAGATCTTCTTTAATAAAAGGAATTACCTTACCAGTTTAATCTCAACTGCGAAGGGTTTTGAACATGTGATCAAGGTCATAAAGATAGACGATCTTTTGCCTGGCTCATCTCTTTCAGTGATCCTGAATGGGGATACAGACGAGGCAATTGCTTTCCTGGCAAAGTAGAAATGCCAAAGGGTATTTCACTTCTTGATTGTCAAAGAGCATTAGCAGAGAGCGTCTGCTGAAAAAAATCCCCCGCTGTTAAAGCGGGGGATTCTAAAGTAACTGAATTCAGCCTACACGACTCCCTGGGCAAGCATTGCGTCGGCAACCTTGCGGAAACCGGCTGCATTGGCACCAAGAACATAGTTTCCCGGTGACCCGTAATACTCTGCAGCATCGTAAGCCTGCTTGTGGATGCTTATCATGATGTTATGAAGCTTGTTGTCAACTTCCTTGCGGCTCCAGCTGGAGAATATGGCATTCTGTGCCATCTCAAGACCTGATGTGGCTACGCCACCTGCGTTGGCAGCCTTACCTGGGCCATAAAGAATCTTGTTGTCGATGAAAATGTTAACGCCCTCAGGAACTGTAGGCATATTTGCACCTTCAGAAACAAGAATGACGCCGTTGTTAACCATTGTCTGAGCATCCTTGGCATTGATCTCGTTCTGAGTTGCACTGGGGAATGCACAGTCTGCCTTGTAAGCCCACAGTGGATTGTAGCCAAGTGATTCATCTACAGCTGTATAAACAGCTCCTGGATACTTGTCTGCATACTCACTTATACGGCCTCTGCGATTGTTCTTAAGATCCATGACGAAGGCAAGCTTCTCGGCATCAATTCCCTCTTCATCGTAGATGCAGCCGCTGGAATCAGAAAGTGTAACAACTTTTCCACCCAGTTCTGCGATCTTCTGGGTGGCGTATTGTGCAACATTACCGGAACCGGACACAAGACAGATCTTGCCGTCGTAGCTGTCGCCTCTGGTCTTAAGCATTTCCTCGCCGAAGTATACTGCACCATAACCGGTGGCCTCTGGTCTTATACGGCTTCCACCGTACTCGCGACCCTTGCCTGTCAGAACGCCGGTCCACTCGTTGCGAAGCTTTTTGTATTGACCGAACAAGAAACCGATCTCTCTTCCACCAACGCCAATATCACCCGCAGGGATATCTGTGTTAGGCCCGATATGACGGAAAAGTTCGCTCATGAAGCTCTGGCAGAAACGCATAACTTCAAGATCGGATTTACCCTTCGGATCAAAATCGGAACCACCTTTACCGCCACCCATGGGGATAGTGGTAAGAGCATTCTTGAACACCTGCTCGAAAGCCAGGAACTTGAGGATTCCAAGGTTTACGGAAGGGTGAAAACGAAGGCCGCCCTTGTAGGGTCCGATAGCGCTGTTCATTTCGATACGGAATCCACGGTTAACCATGATCTCGCCGTTGTCTTTTACCCAGGGAACGCGAAACATTATAACACGCTCCGGCTCCACAATTCTTTCCGGAATTCTTGCACTTCTGTACTCGGGGTGCTTTTCAAGTACCACTTCAAGAGATTCAAGAACCTCCTGTACTGCCTGGTGAAATTCCGGCTGAGAAGGATCCCTCTGGATTATTTTCTGATAGAGTTCCTCAAGCATTCTCACTCTCCTCTTCAAGAATCAGGTAAACAAACAACAAATAAAAAGCGTATGAATTTCATACGGACAGGGTAGACTACTGCCGAAACCTTCCTTCTGTCAATAGGTTCTTGTAAATTGGATTCAACTTGACTGCTGTCTTGCCTTCTCTTCATAATTAACACCGTGTTATAAATTTTGCTTTCCCTGCTCCCATATGAAACAGGATCACCAGGAGGTACAATCAAGATGTTCTCACCTGAAGAACTCAATGGGAAACTGCAACTGCGACGAACAGACTTCCTCCTGAAGAATCTGAACAAATTCAGAGTGCAGAATGTGATGCTTCTCTGCAGCCTTTACGATTACTACACAGTTGAAGAAGATGGAATGCTGGAAGATATACTTGGTGCAACTCATTCAGCCGGAGATTCCGGAAATGCACCAGTGATCACACAGGTTTCTGATGCAACAACCGCTCTGAAGATACTGAAGGATAAATCAGGTAACTATTTTGAGCTGATCATCTGCATGTCTACCGGAGAGAACACATCTTTTGAGGAATTCACAGAAAATGCACTGGAGATACAGCCATCTCTGGCTGTTACCGTTCTTACGCACAACAGAGAAGAACTTAGGAAAATAAACGGGAAGAACCCCGGAGTTATTCCCTACAGGCTCTTTAACTGGATGGGCACCGGTGAAATTATTCAAGGAATCATCCAGCTTACAGAAGATGCCCGAAATGCCCCGCACGATTGCGGAGAGGTGAACGCACCGTGTGTGATGCTTGTGGAAGATGATGTACTTTTCTACTCCAAGTACCTTCATCAGGGCATGCAGGAAATCCACCTTAAATCCCGTCAGGTTCTTGAAAGAATGGCATCTCAGACCATGCGGAAGTTAAAAAGTAGGACAAGAACAAAACTTCTTCTTGCTGTAAATATGGAAGAAGCCGAGTACATTCTGAATAACTACAGCAATTCTCTTGTTGGTGTTGTTACCGATATGAGATTCCATCGCCGGGGCACCCATGACAAAAAAGCAGGAGTGAACCTTATAGAAAAAATACGGGAAAGGAACCCGGATATTCCCATTGTGCTGCAGACCAGCGAACATGATGGAGCTGACATTGCAAAAGCGATGAATGTGGGATATATCAACAAACACTCAACAACCCTTATGTCGGATTTCAGCAATATGCTCATCGATTCTCTGGATTTTGGTGATCTGATCTTTGAAGACGATACAGAGAAAAGAATCAGAAAAGTTACCGGTGTCCGGGAGCTGGGCATTGCTCTGGACAAGCTTCCTGCAAAATCCATCCATCTCTGCTGGTCATCTGGAAGAATGTCCAGGTGGCTGAAGATACAGACCGAACTGGAACTTGCTGAGGAAATGGATGAATACGATTTAAAGAATTGCACATCAGAAGAGGTCAAGCATGCTCTTCTGAGTGCTTTCAGGTCATGGAAAGCAGACCAGAGACGTGGCTATGTGGTACCTTACAGCAGATCATTTCATGAGGAAGACCTTGTGTTCAGCCGCCTGGGTAATGGATCAATGGGTGGAAAAGGCAGAGGTCTTGCATTCATAGACCGAGTTCTTGTGGCTAATCTGAAAGAGGACGCATTTAAGAAAGTAACTGTTTCCGTTCCCAACACGGTGATCATTACAACTCAATTCTTCGATGAATTCATGAAAATAAACGATCTGCATCAGTTTGCAATTGACTGCGATGACGACAACAAAATTCAAAGAACCTTCCAGAAAGCCTCCCTTCCCGCAACCATTCTGGGTGACCTCAGAGATTATGCAAGAACTGTCACCGCCCCTTTGGCCATCCGTTCTTCAAGCCTTCTTGAAGATGCTATGTATCAACCATTTGCGGGAATTTACGCTACAAAAATGCTGCCCAACAATTCCAGAGACCTCACAGTAAGATTCAAGCAACTTTCAAGTGCCATCAAGTTTGTTTACGCTTCCACATTCATGCAGTCTGCAAAATCATACATCCGGGCCACCAACCACCGTGTAGAAGAAGAAAAAATGGCAGTTCTGCTTCAGCAGGTTGTAGGAAGACAGCACGACGACCTTTTCTACCCCCACTTCTCCGGCGTGGGCAGATCATACGATTTCTATCCCGCAGGTTCGGCAAAACCGGAAGATGGTGTGGTAAATGTTGCGCTGGGGCTGGGCAAGGCCATAGTTGACGGTGGGATGTCTCTTCGCTTCACTCCGAAGTATCCAAGAGTACTTCCGCAATTTGGAACTGTTAAAGATATGATGGACAATTCACAGAAGCAGTTTTATGCAGTACAGATGGACACCAGCTACTGGGGAAGTAAACTGGATGAAGATCAGTACATAACATCGCATGATCTTTCCACATCCGAGAATGATGGCACTCTGGAGTTTCTGGCTTCAACTTATGATATACCAAACGAAAGAGTGATGGATGGTATCACAAGGCCAGGCCCAAGAGTAGTAAGTTTTGCACACATTCTGAAGAACGATGTATTCCCCCTTGCCCGCATTAGTGATTACCTTCTTAAACTGGGAGAAAAATCAATGGGATGCCCGGTGGAGATCGAGTTCGCCGTCACCCTTGGTAAAAAGCGGGCTCTTCCTGCACACTTCAGCCTGCTGCAGATAAGGCCAATGGTTGTGAACAATGACCTTGTGGATATCGATCCCAGCACTTTTGATGATGAAAAACTACTTTGCAAAACAGACAAGGCACTGGGAAATGGAACAATTCAAAGCATCAGAGATGTAGTGTACATCAAACCGGATAGTTTCACTGCTTCGAAAACAAAGAATATTGTAAAAGAAGTTGAAGCAATTAACAGAAAACTGTTTGAAGCTGAAAGACCTTTCATTCTTATCGGCCCTGGAAGATGGGGATCATCTGATCCATGGCTTGGTATTCCGGTAACATGGAGTCAGATATGCGGCGCTAAAGTGATTGTTGAAGCAAGCCAGAAAAACATGAATATCGATCCTTCCCAGGGCTCTCACTTCTTCCAGAACATGACCTCACTGGGAGTGGTCTACTTCACCGTACCTCACAACCGCCCAGGTTCAATGATCAACTGGGACTGGTTGAATTCTATGAAAGCAGTTTCTGAAACGCAGTACACCAGACATGTATCTTCGGACAGACCCATAAAGGTTATGGTGGATGGAAGAACAGGAAAAGGAGCGATGCTGATACGTTGAGGCTGTTTCACCCGGGTCTAGAAAAATCTGGAGACCTTGGCGTAAACTGTAAACTCCGGGTCTTCTTCATCTTCACTCACCTCTCCAATGAGGAAATGGAACCAGCTTCCAGGAAGGTATTCCCAGCTGTAGAGAAGGTTTACCCAGATGTTGTCGCTTATGCACGAAGAAGACTCTGTCTCCCAGGTTCTCTCAAGCCTTGAGAGCTGGCCGTTCAGTCTTATTCTCATCAAAGGTGTGATCATGTATGAAGCAGTGATGCTTAGCGACTTCCAGTCTGAATTTGTTTTCTCCCACAACTCTTCCGACCAGTTGTATCTGGTGGCTGCTTCCTGAATTCTCAAGGATGGCCCCACATCAAAAGAGAGAACTGAGGTTGGTTTTATCTTAAGACCAAGTGAGAATCGTTTCATCTGTGAATCAAGGTAGGTGCTTCGATTTGCGCTTACCCATCCCGCCAGTGGTTTCCTGAAGTCTGTGGAGAGAGAAAGCCCACCTGAAAATCCGCTGTTGTACCATCTTCCTGAAGGCCCTTCATAGGGATCAAACCAGCGATCATTGTAATCAGACCAGCAATTCAGATGATATCTGCTGATAGTAGAAATACCAGCCCATAAATTAACTCCACTGCCTGTATTTCTATCGCATGAATCTATGCTGTATCTGGGGTTGATACCAAACCACATGTCATCCAGAGTTCCGGAATCAAAATCAAGGGATACGCTTGAATAGGCTGAATACGAAGTCGTCCCGTTTCCCTGTACATAACCCATGTAGGATGGGTTGAAATCTTCACCAATTCTCTCCATGCGAAAGTTCATATCAAAATGTTCCCGGAAGTAGCCTCCATCCACTCTGAATGCCAGGTTCTCCGACTGCTCCTGAAATCTGTTCCAGGTAAGACCAAGTTTACCTTTAAACATGTTTTACTCCAGAAATATTGGATCAGTAACCATGAATAGAGAGTTGATTGACATACTGGGCGAAGCAAAAGTTAAAGGCACTTCCGGCAAGCT
>JAGGYZ010000228.1 GCA_021162285.1 Candidatus Fermentibacteraceae bacterium | reverse complement strand
TAGATACTGGTACACGAGCCATCTCTTGCCGCTTTGTACAGATTCCCCTCGGTATCGAAACCGATTCTTGTAAGAAATGCTTTGTTTACAGGTTCTACCCGCAGGAAAAGCCCTCTGTTGTCGCCGTTTACAAGCAGATTTGCGTGTGATACCTGGAAACACGGGAAACCCATATCGGAGAGAACCCGTGAGAAAAGCCAGGACTTTGTGTAGGAGTGATCCAGAATATCGGCATTGAAGTTCCAGGCAGTTCTGCCTTCAAGCGGGTTTTCTGACGGAAATTCTATTCTGTACGATTTCTTATCAAACCCTCTGGAAGTGTCACCACGGATACGCATGGTGCAGTTATCGTAAACCTCACCCTGGTGTTCCACTGCACAGGCAATGGTAATCTCTTCCTCCCAGTTGTCCATCATGTAATCAAACTGGGCAGGGTCACAGGTGATACTGTACTGCGGAACCTGAGAAAACAAAAGGAGGTTGAACACCACAAAGCAGCTCACCGTTCAACCTCCTCAGTTGTCAACCTACACAGCCAGACGAGCAGTCTCTCTGGCAATCATCAACTCTTCATTTGTGGGAACAACAAGCACCGCTACCCGGCTTTCCGGAGTGGATACTATTTTCTCCACACCTTTAACCTTGTTGGCTTCCCTGTCCAGCTCTATACCAAGTACATCCATGTTATCACAGATAAGCTCACGAAGTTCCCATCCGTTCTCACCGATACCAGCGGTAAACACAACAGCATCGAGCCTTCCAAGGGTCGCAGCATACGAACCGATGTATTTCTTTACCCTGTCGGCAAATATCTCGAAAGTAAGTTTTGCCCTTTCGTTTCCTGCAAACATGCTATTTTCTATGTCTCTCATATCCATTGAAATTTCACTGAGACCCAGAAGACCGCTTTCTTTGTAAACCATCTTCTTTACCTGCTCGATTGACCATCCTTTGTTCTCCATGAGGTCAAGAAGAATGGCAGGATCCACGTCGCCGGATCTGGTACCCATGACAAGACCGCAGAATGTTCCGTAGCCAAGACTGGTATCGATTGACTTTCCGCCTTTAACAGCGGTTACAGAGCATCCGTTACCCAGGTGGCAGGTGATGATGTTCAACTCTTCCAGAGGCCTTTCCAGAATCTCTGCTGTACGCTGTGCAACGAACTGGTGGCTGGTTCCATGAAAACCGTAGCGTCGCATACCGTACTCTTCGTATAGCTTGTAGGGGAGGGCATACATGTAGTTAACCTGAGGCATTGTCTGGTGGAAAGCGGTATCAAACACCGCTACATTTGGAATACCTGGAAGTTTCTTTATGGCAGCCCTGATGCCCATGATATTCGCTGGATTGTGCAGAGGAGCCAGACCGCTGACCTCTTCAAGACCCTTCAGAACCTCATCATCGATAAGAACGGAGCTGGTAAATTTTTCTCCTCCGTGAACCACCCTGTGACCGCATGCACCTATTTCGTCGAGGGAAGACAGTGCGCCAATTTCCGGATCAACTATTGTCTGCAGAAGAAGGTCAAGACCTGTCTCGTGATCGGGAATGGCTTTGTCGACTACAACCTTCGTGTCTCCGCACCTGTACTTCATCCTGCCGTCTGCAAGCCCAACACGTTCGATGAGCCCTGAAGCAAGCATTTTTTCTGTATCCCTGTCAATTACCTGAAATTTGATCGATGAACTGCCGCTGTTGATAACCAGAATTTTCATTTCAGCCTCTTGTTAGGTTTGAATTCAATTCACTGAAAAAGGGGTTAAAACTCCATGCAAATATAAAGAAAACCCGATTTAAATTCAACTTTTCCGGGAAGATTTTACCCTGATAGTCTCAAGAATCGCAAACATAAAAGCCCAGAGTGAAGTAAATCTGTAGTTGGTTATAAGTGAACCGCTGAGAGCCGCAATTGTAAGCGCCGTAAAAGAAGCTGTAAGCCACAGAGCCAGCACTGTTTTCCCTTCAGACACGGTTTTCAGGGCGGTGCGGAAACTGCCGGCAATACCTCCGGCGTACAGAAATGCCAGGGTTAAAGAACCGGACAGACCCAGGTTAAGAAGCAGCTGGAAAAAGCTTCCGTCAACAGAGGGAATAGACACTCTTACCGCAAGATCAGGTCTGAAGTAGGTGATTCTGTGACCGAAACCTGTTCCGAAAATAAGAGTGAACGGAGAAGCCGTTACAGTACGGATAATCTCCCACCACGATAGAAATCTCGCCCACAGAGACGCATCACCGGAAAGACCACCGTCGGCACCTCCGGTTCTGGCAGCCACATCCCCAGCTGACAACAGACCGGCTGCTGCGACAAATGCAATAGACCCTCCTATAAAAACCACCAGAAGCAGTATCCTGGAAACAAGTCGGCTGAACTTGACCCCCCCCTCACCAGGGCGGCTCATGTCTGCAACAAAGGCCATGAGAGCACCTGCAGATACTGCAAGCCAAAGGGCTCTGGACTGACCCAGAAGAATCGCAGCGCCCATGACAAGTATGGCGGCAACAGATGGAACAACAGGAACAGACCTGTACCTCTTCCATAGAAGCATGGTTACAAGAAGCAGGCCGGTTACAACAACATTTACCTCCCTTGATGACACCCTGAGGCCGGATGTCTGTCTGAGGTACACTCCCTCACCTCCTGTGTAGCCCTTAAGAATAACCCACACTGCAGCAACAACAGATGCAGCAAGAACAGTTGAGACCAGTATCTTCATGTTTCGGCGGTCTTTCACAATCCACATTGCCGGAAAGAAGAACATGTAGCCCATTATTGTCTTCAGGAAAACTGCAGCAGTCTCAGCATCGTAACCTGCAGCAACCCCGTGGATAAATGCAAAAAACCCAAGCGATACAAGTACAAGAACAAGGTTACCGGACCTTGTTCTGCTGATTCTGCCGTCTCCGTCTATAAAGGCACCGATCCACAGGAAGAAGATCCACACCTGAAGCAGATCGACCATGCCCAGCCTGAATGGGCCGGCATAGAAGCTGATGCTTCCCAGAAGACTGGTTGTAAAAACTATCTGCACACCGAACAGCATTGCAGCGAGACCGGGAGGATTTGCAACAAACATACCGGCCAGAAGTGCTGCTGCAACACCGCCTGCAACCAGATAAACCGTGTTTGTCAGCACACCGGCCGCAACAAGAATTCCAATAACCGTTAAGCCTGCAACCAGAGTACGGTCAGTATTCTTCAAACCGGAATCCCGAAGCTGCAGCAACAGTGTCTGCCGTTACATCTGCAACCCATTTCAGTAGTTCTATATCGTTTCCTCCAAAAGCAGCAGGTGCACGGGAATCAAGGTCAAGCTCACCTGCAAGTGTTCCATCCCACACCACAGGGGCAACAAACTCGCTTTTTACATCGGAACTGCAGAAAAGATAGTTTGACTCGGTGCTCACATCATCAACAACAAACACTGAACAGGTGCTGGCTGCCTGTCCACAGATTCCCTGCCCGAAATCTATTCTTGTGTAGCTGGTGGGAGTTCCGGCAAATGGTCCCAGAACCAGCTCCGACGGAGAGTGCTTATCCACAAAGTAGTATCCTGCCCAGTGATAGTTTACCATTTTCCTGTGAAGAAGATCACACACAGCCTGAAGTTTTCCTGCAGGTGAATCGTCGCTTTCAAGAACAGTGTTGACGGCAGGTCTGATTAAATCAGCTTTCAAGCTGTTCTCCTTCGGCCCTGCTGTCTGAATCCGGACTCCTGACAACCATTAACACCGTCAGGTCATCCTGCTGATCACTGTCTTCACGGAAAAGCTCCACCAGCGATCTCACAGTTTCCACAACAGCCTCACCTGTTTCATCACAGTGGTTGACAACGATGTTCCGCAGCCGATCAACACCAAAAGGTTCCTCCGAAGGAGACATGGTTTCAGTTACACCATCTGTATACAGAAGCAGTTTTCCCCCTGGCGCTATGCTCGCCCGGCCCATTTCATACTCGGCATCTGGAATAACTCCCAGGATCAAACCGCCTTTGTCCAGAATGTCTGAAGCACTGCACTCACCCGGGGCACAAAGAACAGGCGGGTCGTGACCTGCGGAACAGTACTCAATCCCACCTGTTTCAAGATCGATGAAACCCAGAAAAAAGGTAATGAAAGTTGCGTCAGGCATCCTTTCACAAAGAGATGTATTCAGCCTTGATGTGGTAACGTCAACAGACAGATCCTCTTTCAAAAGGGTAACCAGACTGGCCTGAAGAGCTGCCATAAGCATGGCTGCCGCGGCACCCTTCCCGGAGACATCTGCGATTGCCACTGCGAGTCTTCCGCCGGGAAGATCCAGCACATCGTAGTAATCTCCTCCCATCACCCTGGACGGAATACTCAGTGCCGCAATTTCCCATCCCACTGGCTGGGGCAGGCTTCCGGGAAGCAGATTCTTCTGAATGCTTCTGGCCAGTTCCAGCTCTTTTTCCAGGGTCTGCCTCTGCAGTTTTTCTCCAAAAAGTCTGGCAATCTGAATAGACTGGGCTATCTGTCTTGTAAAACTGTCAAACAAACCCCTGGTGTACTCCACAAAAAAGAACTGCCTTGTGCTGGCTGCAACAATAACTCCCAGCCTCTCCCCGCGTACTTCAACTGGAGCAGCAACCATTGATGCTATACGAGTGTAACCTTTTTTTCTGTTTTCCAGTTTCCGAAGAGAGCTTCTCCTGTAGTTGTTTATCATGAAACCGTGTCCAGTTGAATCTATCCTCCGTTCTACACCTTCGTACCACTCGCTGGCAAGATAACGTGTTACATCCTTCAGCTCTTTGTTCCTGCTGAACCAGTAGTCTTTCCCGCCACCGTTCGTATGGAACCAGCAGTAATCGGAATCGGCCAGTCTGGCACCAACTCTCACAGCAGCTGCACCCAGCTGTTCCATTTCAAAACTTGAGTTAAGTGTCTGGCTCAAGTCCTGAAGAGCATCAAGCTCCTTGTACCTTTTCTCAAGAATTCTTGCTGTAGGAAGCTGAAGAAGCATGGTCATCAGCGTAAACAGGTTGTAGATAACAACGATGAGAACTACGGCAACATCAAGACCTCCCGCACCGGGAAACGCGTTCGCGACCAGATAGTAGTAGATACTCCGCCCCATGAGCACGCAGACAAATGCAGCAGCAGTAAGAAACACTCTCGCCTTTCGCGAAAGATACTGTACCCACCTCTGATTAAAACCAAGAGCTACAGCAGCCAGAAGAAGAAGCAGACTGGACAGATCAAGCTGTATTCCATTGAACAGTTTGTCGTCGGAACTTACGATGATGTTCAGTCCTGCAACATGAAGAACAGAGGTTGTGAAAGCTATCCCGGTGGTAATTCTGTAAAGCCACACCGAGTATGGTGTTCTATCTGTAAACACAAAGCCCCGGACCGTTGCAAGAAGGATCAGAGACACCGCAAGAATAGCAAGCCGAAACAGCGGTATCATGGCATCAGGCCGCCTGTCTCCGCTGTGTTCAACTGGAAGCGTATCGGTTCCCGCAGAGGTGTCTATACTTGTTGATGTAAGAACTGCGTCTATAAGAACACCGGCTGCCGTCCCGGTTACTCCTCCAATGGTCTCCAGAAACTGACCGGTCTGCCCTGTAAATGTGGAATCGACGAAACTCTTTACCTGTCCGCTTCCGGCCTCGGCTACATTGTCAATTCTTCGGCCCAGTTCCCGGATTCTTTCGGCTCTATTGGAGCTCTCCGGAATGGTTTCCGCATGGTTAATAACTCCCGCAAAACCTGTGAGCCCCCACAGCAGCACTATTGTAAAAAAAGCAAGAACCAATCTTCGTGACAAACTGAGTCCGTTGAGAATGTTGCCTGCCACCAGGTAAAAGAACAGACCTCCAACTACCAGCAGAATGCCGGATGTGATCCGTGTGATGGAATTGCCGTTGGAACTGGAAGAAATGGTAAACAGAACCACTGCCAGAACAATCAGAACACCCCGGGAAACCCTGCTGTTTCGAAGAAAAGACAAACTGAACATCTACTTCAGAATCCTGATTAATTCTTCAACCGATCCAGCTGTAACCTTTCCGTCTGGAAGGTATTTCATTTTGTAAATTCCTGTTTCAGCCTGCTCCACTCCAACGGTGATCACCTGGGTAATCCTGTTGCGTGAAGCCTCACTGAACTGTTTTCCAAGCTTTTTCCCGGAAACATCCATCATTACCCTGATACCGCTGTTCCGGAGAGATTCTGCAAGCAGACCTGCAGTTGCGATAACAGATGAAGACGCAATTGCAATGTACACATCGGCAGGTGCAGCCTGCCTGACGCTGTCGGGAACAAGCCCGTAAGACTCCAGGAACAGGGTAAGAGTCAGTACTCCCAGCCCAAAGCCCACACCTGAAATTCTGCCTGCGCCAAAAAGACCGACAAGATTGTCATACCTTCCCCCTCCGCACAAAGACCTGCGGTTCTCTCTGCCGGTGTCCATAAGTTCAAACACAATGCCGGTGTAGTAGTCAAGCCCTCTGACAACACCTGGAGAAAACACAGCGCTGGATATGCCGGTTTTCTCAAGCAGCATATCAAACTCCTGTACTTCCCTGAGCGCCGGGCTTTCAGCCATGAGATCTACCAGCCAGGTGTCTGAAGGAGACTCGACGGAAACAAGAGAAACAACCGTTCCGGCAACTTTTTTGTCACCGCCGCAAGACTGAAGCAGGTAATCTGACCACGCCTCCTCCTTCATCTTGTCTTTCTTGTCTATTGCAGAAAACACACCGCTGTGCAGCTCCTGTTTAACACCGCACCTCAAAAGTGCTTCTGTCATGAATCTTCTGCTTGACCAGCCGATTCTGTAGATGGAAGAAGGAGCCTTGAACGATTTCATTATTCCGTTCAGCACCAGGATTACCTCAAGCTCGGATGCAAGACTGCTCGAACCAAGAATGTCCAGATTGAACTGTAAAAACTCGCGAACCCTTCCGCGCTGCGGTCTTTCGTACCTGTAACACAGCGGCATGGAAAACCATCGCACAGGCAGCTGCAGCTCGCCACTGGATGCAATCATCCTTGCAAGAGAAGGTGTCATCTCCGGACGCAGAATTACTTCCCGCTCGCCTCTGTCTGTGAAACTGTAACTCTGCCTGCCAACCAGCTCTCCACCTGACTTGGCTGCAAAAAGAGCAAGTGGTTCAATTACAGGCCCGTCATACTCCTGAAAACCGGCAGAGACAGAAGATCCTGAAAGCATATCCGTTACGAACTTCTCTACTCTGAACTGCTCCGGAAACCTCTGGCGCATACCGCTTAAAGGCTTTGTGGATAAAGCCATGAAACACTCCTTGATCAAAACAGATTGTCTGAACAAAACCCTGTGATATCCCGATTATTCTACCCTTTAAACATACCCTGTGCAACCCCGAAACAGGTGAACTCCCGTGTGCATATTTCATGGTGTTCCAACAGAATTTACACTGCTCCACCTGGTATTGAGACAGTCTCAGGTAGTTCGATAGCCACTGTCATCATCACCTGCAGCAGTATCAGTGTACATATCAAGTACCTCACTCAGGGTTATGGTATCTGCGTCCTGCTTCAGTTCCTCTATTCTTTCCTCCCCCAGATCTTTTCTCAACGTACCGATAAGTTCCATGCAGAACACCTCTGCCTCTGAATCAGCTGCTTTGTTGTGAAGAAGTGCCAGAGCCGTTAACGCCGCCCGAACGGGATTGCTGTTCATGCTGTCAAGAACTGCCAGACCGTACAGCGCTCTTATGAGAACCGGCTTGTTGCCTGAACGGCTGGCGATACCTGCAGCTCTTTCAAGTAAAGAACCGGCCTGAACAGTTTCCTCCAACTCTATGCTGTTGAATGCAAGGCCACACAGAGAATTTGCAATGATGTTCTCGTCCTGGGATTTTTCACCGAGTTCAAGAGCTTCCGAGTAGTTTTTTCTTACCTCTTCACCTCTGCCTCTCATCTGATTCACAACCGCCAGATTGAGTTTGATACCAGCTTGACCCTGGATACTTCCGATTTTTCTGTAGTATTCCGCTGAAGCCAGGTAATGCTGTTCAGCTTCACCATAACTTCCCTGACTGGCCTCCACGCCGGCAACCTCGTTCAACGCCATGGCACACAAGCCGGTGTACCCTGCAGTTTTAACTGCGGAAAGATAGCTGAGAAAAGCTTCTCTTGCCCGCCTGAAATCTCCGTCTGCAGCAGCAAGGTTACCCATGTACAATCTTGTTTTCCATTCACCTGTCCAGAAGGAATAACGCTTGCACTGTTCTGCAACAGATGGAAGTGTTGACCGAACGATACTGTAGTTACCACTTTCAAGATTACATTTCAGGATCTCAAGTTCCACCTCCAGGACATCAAGGTGTTCTTCCTGATCAGTATAGATCTTAAGTGCCCTGTCCAGGTAGTCTTCCGCTGAAGAAAGCTGTCCCAGCTCCACCATCATTTTCCCGCGGATGAACAGAACACTCGCCCTGTCAGTATCGGAAAGATCTGCAGTTGTTCCAAGCGCCTGTTCCATAAGCTCCTGCGACATACGGGCACGGCCCATCCTGTGTGCCAGCAGGCCCTGGCTGGAAAGCAGTATGCCTGTAAGACCGGGAGAGATTTCAAGTGTCGAATTGGAGATCGCTTCTTTTATCATGTTGAAACCTGTGCGGAATCTGCCCCTGTCCAGACAGTAGACAAAAACAGAACCAAGCATCTGACGAAGAAACCTGTACCTGCCTTTTTCTATGGCAAACTTCCAGGCGATGGAGATATCGCTGAATGACTCTTTTATACCGTCAAAACCCCGCCCTGCCTCCCTGCCTGTCCGGGCCATTTCTCCAAAGAATTCTGCTCTGTAAGCAAAGTATCGGCAGTGCATTTCTCTGGCAACTTCGAAGCCTCTTGAATAAGGATTTCCCTCCTGTATGATGAAATCGCTGGTTAGAGCAGGAATGTGTATTCCCTGATCATCTCTGAGAAGAAAGGATGTGTCTACTAGAGACATGATTATCTCCAGCGGTACATCTGATATTTCTTCAGCTTCTTCCACAGTAAAATGACCGGCAAACACTGTAAGTCGCAGCGCCGCGTTGCTTTCTTCAGATGAAAGTTGTTCCCATGAATGCTGAAGCAAGTCGGAGAATCCGTCTGCGGTTTCTTCTTCGTCCCCACCACGGAGAAACGATGGATTGGCACTGATTCTCCTGTAGATTGAGGAAACAGACATGACTCTGATCCATGACGCCGCGAGTTCTATTGCCATGGGAACCCCATCCACCAGAGCACAGATATCCTCCACCACATCCAGATCAAGATCACCTGAAAATCGAATCCCGGCAAGCCGTTCCGCAGCCTGAATAAACACAGCTGCAGCATCTGATGGAACTCCTTCAGAATGTCTTGCTGTGGAAATTCCTCCAACAGGCACAACCACCTCATCGTTGATTTCCAGTGCATTCCTTGATGTTGCCAGTACGGTTATGCCGGAACAGTTTTCCAGCAGACCGGAAATAAAGGAAACCACCTCAGTACCAGGCGAGACATTTACAAACACAAGAAGCATCACCGCGTCAGCAAGGAAACTCTCGATACCGGCTTCCGGATCTTTACCTGAAGGAAGAGAGAGCTCGGCAGCCAGCCTTACAGGTACCGGTTCCAGGCCTGCGGCGCAGTCTACAAGACATATCCCTGAAGTGAACAAAGACTCGTTCTGGCCGGCAGCTCGTATGGCAAGCCGCCTGCGCCCTGTACCGCTGATACCCTTCAGGGTTATCAACCTTGTCTGAGTGTCGAACAGGTCTCTTATCCGGCTGAGCTCCTGATCTCTGCCCAGAAACGGTGTAAGATCAACCGGCAGGTTGTTGATCTCTGCTGTTGTACCAAATGCCAGTCTGTTACCCAGAAGGAAATTCATGCAGTCCGAGTCTACACTGTAACTGCCGCCAGTACTCACCAGGTAGCCTCTTCTTTCGAGGTGTCTGATCCCCTGGGCAAACAGCCCGGGCAGACCTCCTGTTTCACCGTAAAACCACTCCAGAAAATCCTCCGGAGGGTCCCACATAAGAACAGCTCTGAACCAGGCTCTGCAGTCTTCCTGCGATATGGGGCCAAGTCTGATTGACGAGGAAACACCTTCGAATTCACTGCCCTGGTTCGTCACATTTCTTTCGGTGGACGCTGCAACCACCATCCATCCGGGGTAGACAGAGTAAAACTTCATCACATCAGCAATCGATGCTGAATCAATAAGATGCATGTCTTCAAGAAACACACCAAGACTCATTGAGGAACCGGCGTAGGAATACAGGGCATCAATAACCGTGTCTCCGTCCGGTTCGCATCCCAGACAGGCTGCTATTGACGAATGAGGTCTCTGGAGGTCGGTACGGTTACCGGATGTTTTGATAAGTTTGTATTCGTTGAGAGACAGCAGAGATGCTGCGGCATCAAGAAAGCTGCCCTTGCCTGCACCGTCGGGACCGAGAACAAGAAAAAATCCTCTTCCTTTTTCACCGGCTTCCTCGGTAAACAGCATAAAAGAGGCGAGTTCTTTTTCTCTTCCAAGCAGCCTGCCGGGGATGTTGTCTCCATTCTCAAGCTGATCAGGGTCATCTGCCGAAACAACCCTGTTCCTGCCGGAGCGTTTGGCTGTATACAGCCTTCTGTCTGCAGTATCAAACAACTCTCTTACAGAGGAACCGTCCACCGGGAACTGTGCTATGCCGATGCTCAAGGTAATTGACAACGGAGGACTGCCTTTAAACTCTTCTCCCCCTATCTTTTCAAGCAGACGGCTTGAAAATTTTGTAGCTTCACCCAGATCAGTCCTGTGAAGTATTCCCGTAAACTCATCACCGCCGTAACGGAACACCATATCTTTCTCACGGGAAACCTCAAGAACCCTTCTTCCAAACTCGGAAAGAATCTGATCACCACGGCGGTGTCCGAATCCGTCGTTAACGCTTTTAAAGTGGTCTATATCGATTATGATCAGTGAAAAAACACTGTGCTCTGAAGCCTTGTCGGCGATGCACCTTGTAAACTCTCTCGAGAATGATTCCTTGTCTCCCAGACCGGTGAGGGAGTCGGAAGATGCATACTTGTAGCTGTCAGCACCAGCCAAGCAATCCTCCTCCCCTCCGTTTATGAAACTTCTGTTTGATTTATAAACAGTACAGGAGGCTGTGAAAAGGGAGAATTATTCCTGTAATGCGAAGTCCCTTTGAAAGTAATCATGTATTTCAGCCGGTGAAGTACCAGTAATCTTGAAAAACAGCTGCTGCAGATCACCCCCGGATAACTCCCCATGTGTCACCGTATGAAGAAGTTTCCCGTGATGAATAATACCGAATCGTCTGCAGTGAATTGAAGCGATTGAAAGCGTGTGTGTTGAGATAATAACAACGGCACCCTGTTCGGCAGCACCTTCCATCATTCTCCAGAATGTTTCTGCCGCCGGCGGGTCAAGACCCACCAGAGGCTCATCAATAACATACAGATCAGGTTTTGCTACAAAAGCGCTTGACAGAATAACCCTCTGTATCATTCCGTGGGAGTACGAGCCTGATCTGCTGTCCAGCCAGGCATCCATCTCGAAAAGCCTGGAACAAAGCAGCGTACGCCTGTCAATTACAGATCTGGACAGCCCCCGGAGCCTTCCGGTGTAGCGGAGATACTCTCTTCCCGACAGGTTGGGAAAGATCGTGGGTTCATCAGGAACATAGGCAGCTTTCTGTCTGACTTCTGAAGCCGGTCTACCATTCAGTTCTACACTTCCTGAATCGGGAATTATCAGACCGCTGATCATCTTCAGAGTGGTTGTCTTCCCTGCTCCATTGGGACCGAGAAGAGCGAAAATACCGCCCTTGTCCACGGAAAATGAAAGTCCGTCAACGGCGGTTTTCTTTCCGTAGTGCTTTACAAGAGACCGGACAACAAGACCATCCTGGTCAGTCGTCTCCTCCAACAATTGCTTCAACAAATTCCTTTCCGTTAAAAACGACCAGATCGTCTGCGCCTTCGCCAACCCCTATGTATCTGATAGGTAAACTCAGTTCCCTGGCCATGGCAAATACCGAGCCGCCTTTTGCCGTTCCATCAAGTTTGGTTACAACGAGATCTGTAACCGGAATAAACTCTGTAAACTGCCTGGCCTGTGCAAGAGCATTCTGCCCCACTGTGCCGTCGAGAACAAGAATAACCCTGTGGGGAGCCCCCTGCATTGCTTTTCCAGCGACACGATAAACTTTGGAAAGCTCGTCCATCAACCCTTTCTGCGTTGGAAGTCTCCCTGCAGTATCGATTATCACGTGGTTGAATTTCTCCGCAATGGCTCTCTTTACTGAATCAAAAGTAACAGCACCCGGGTCTGTACCCTCAACGCTGGTGTAAACAGGTATACCCAGCCGTTCCCCCCACAGAGCCAGCTGCTCTGATGCCGCTGCTCTGTAGGTATCTGCACAACCCATGAGAACTGTCTCTCCACCTGCTGCAATGCGCTGCGCCAGCCTTGCGATTGTTGTGGTTTTACCTGCACCGTTAACCCCGACTACAAGGGTAACCGCCGGTTCTGCATCGGGTTTCCATGGTGCGTGTTCCGGAACCAGACCCTGCAGCACGGAGACAAGAACTGGCTTCCAGGCAGCATCTCCGTTTAATTTGTATTCATCCCTGAATCTGTCCAGGACAAGCTCGGTGAGCTCCCAGCCAAGGTCTGCGGTAAGCAGCACCTCCTCAGCTGCCTCCAGTGTGTCTTCATCCACGCCGTGCCCGAAAACAAGAACCAGTTTCCTTGATAAAGCATCTCTGCTCTTCTTCAGCTTCTTTTTAAGATTCAACTGCCTGAGCCATCTCTTCCAGGTTCACAGAGGTAATGGTACTTACGCCCTCCTCTGCCATTGTGACTCCGTAAAGCACATCGGAACCTTCCATGGTTCTCTTGTTGTGCGTGATTACAATGAACTGTGTGTTATCTACGAACTCCCTGAGAATTGCTATGAATTTGTCTGTATTTGAATCATCAAACGGACTGTCAAGTTCGTCAAGAACACAGAAAGGGGATGGTTTCACCAGATACAGGCTGAACAACAGAGCCACAGCTGTTAAAGCCCGTTCTCCAGCAGACAGTGCAATTACATTCTTGAGTTTTTTACCTTTGGGTCTGGCCAGGATATCTATTCCCCCTTCAAGAGGGTCATCGGATTCAACGGAAACTATGTCTCCCTCTCCACCGTCGAAAAGTTTGACGAACATCTTCTGAAAATTTACCCTGACCTTCTGGAAAGTCTCCTGAAACCTGGCTGCCGCCTCGCTGTTTATCTCTGAAATAGCTCTTGAGAGAGAAGCTCTGGCTTTTTCAAGGTCGTCTCTCTGACCTGTCAGGTAATCAAGCCTCTGCCTGGCTTCTTCGTACTCGGAAACAGCCAGCATGTTAACAGGACCAATTCTTTCAAGTACGGAATTTCTGGAGGAGAGTTCATCGGTGAGTTCCCCGGGAGATTTCCCCAGAAACGGGTTGTCTTCCACTGTACACTGTTCCTCTATAGCCTTCAGCTTTTCCTGAAGGGCAAGAGTCTGAGCCTCAAGTTCAATCATCAGAGTTTTTGCCCTGCTCAGCCTGTCTCTTGTCTGCTGCACCTCTTTCTCCAGAACTGCCGTGCTTTCCATGAGAGTATTGCGCTCCCGGGAATAGTCATTCCTCCTGCTCTCCTCACCACCGCGTCTGTTTTTCAGCACAACGCTCTGTTTTTCAAGAACTTGCTGTCTGGTCTGCATCGAAGAAATACTGGTTCCAAGTTTTTCATTCTCTCTCTGAAGCCCGGCAAGAAGCTCCTGAAGACTCTCGGCTTCAACAGCAAGCAGCTCTACTCTGCCTTCAATCTCCTTCTGCCGACTTCGATTCTCTCGGAGGTTGAAACTGCAGTTGTCGTGGTTTCTCTCAGCTTCGGCAATCTGGCTGTTTTCTCTGGAAACAGCTGCCAGCGCTTCCTCTTCAGCAAGCAGAGCTTCAGCTCTTTTTTTCTCCAGGTCTGAAATTCCCTGTTCAGTTGCTGCACCTGCCTGTTCTGCCACTGTTTTCTTCAGCAGTTTCAGCCTCTCTTCAATGGCGGAAATACTGTTTACAGTGGACTCCAGCTGCTTTTCAAGACTTTCCAGAGAATTCTGTGAAGCTGCAAGTTTCTTCTCGTTCTCACTGAGCCGGCTTCTTGCTTCACCTGTGTGTTCTCTGTTAACAGAAAGTTTCCGGTTGTTTTCGGCAAGAGAGAGAGTGAGTGCGTCTCTTTCTCTGACCGCATTCTGCAACTGGCCCTGCAGATCATCAAGGATATCTTTCAGCTCCAGAGAGCCTGCACCTGTATCAGCCACTCCCACCCGTACCAGTCCGTCGGGACGGAAGATGTCGCCGCCTGCTGTTACCGCTGTAACGGCGAGGCCCTGTGCCATCCACAAACCGGCAGCAGCAGCGTCCGGGGCAAGAACTCCGTAGCTGAGAAGCGAATCCGTGAAACTTCCTGTACCCGTCTGTTCAACACACTTCCGCAGGGAGACTGCTCCCTGTGGCAGTGTTCCTGTAAACATATTTACCGGTACGGCAAACCTTGCCCCGGGAGAACTGTTTTCCGGAACAGAACCAGCCACTGCAGCAGAGTTGAAACTGTCCAGAAATGCACCTACAGCCTTCCCCATACCTGGAAGTGGTTTGATAACGGAAGAAATTGAGTCTTCCACCGTAAACTGTTTAAGAAGATCGTTTACCCTGGTAACCTGGTCCTGCAGCACAGCTGCAGTCTGCCCGGTCTTTGACAGCTTTGCACCAAGATCGGTTGTGTCGGCAAGCAGCATCTCCCGGGTATTGAGTTTGTTCTGCAGGGTACGGTTGATAACACTGTTCTTCTGTGTGAGCTCTTCAAGTTCCAGTTTCAGAGCAGACAGACTGGCGTCCAGACTGCTGCTTTTCTCCCTGTAATCTTCCAGAGATTCTTTCAGAGACGATATCTTCTGAATTCTGGCCTCTTCCCCACGGATCCGTTCACGGAATGATTGACGCATCTGCTCCAGCAGCGAGTCTGCCTTTACCCTCTCTGACCTGGCGGCATCAAGACTGTTGCTCAGTTCTTTTCTGCGAAGCTTGAGTTGATCAAGTTTCTCCACAGCCGCTGCATGTTCTTCGTCCAGCTTTTTCAATGAATCATGCAGCTGTACCCTCTCATCTCCAAGCTTTTCTATGTCAACTGTATACCGTAGAACCCGCTCCCGCTCAACTGCCATTCTGGCATTGTTCTCGGCAATACGCATTTCAGCTGATGCAATTCTTTCTGCTGTAACAGCAGTTTCTCTGTCGTTTGAAGCCAGCTCCGAATCAAGATCTGCACACTTCCGGTGACTCTCATCAAGCCTGCGCTGCACCCTGGCGAATTCCATCCTTGCCTCTTCCAGAACAACAGTAGCAGAAGCCAGAGATGCAGTTTCCCTGCCCACAACAGAACCGGTTTCATCCAGGATTTTTTCCTTTTCCTTCAGTTTTCCACTTATTTCGGAAGATTCTATAAAGTTCATAGCCTCTGTTATGGCTTTGATGGAATCTGAAACTTTCCTGTGCCTGTTGTATGCGGAAACCTGCCTTTTCAACCCGTTGCTGGTCGACTCTACCTCCATGATGATGTCGGAAAGTCGTTCAAGATCATTTGCTGCAGAGTTAAGTTTTAATTCAGCTCTGTGCCTCTGTATTTTGTACTTGACTATACCTGCAGCTTCATCGAACAGAGATCTTCTGTCTTCAGGCCTGTTGGAAAGTATTATTCCAACCATCTTGGATTCAAGTATCCAGTAACCGGTTGACCCCAACCCTTTGTCTACTACAAGATCAGTAATGTCCATAAGCCTGCAGCGACTGCCGTTTATACTGTACTCGCTGTCACCTGTACGAAACAGCCTTCTGGAAACGGAGACCTCATCGTAGTCAAGACCCAGCTGTCTGTCTGTGTTGTCGAAAGTAAGTACTACTTCCGCCATACCAAGCTGCCTGCGCCGGGACGACCCTGAAAAAATGACGGATTCCATTCTGTCTGCCCTCAACTGTCTGGGGCTCTGGTTACCTAGAACCCACCTGATAGCATCAGCAATGTTGCTTTTACCGCATCCGTTGGGACCGACAATGGCGGAAACGCCCTTTTTAAAGTCGATTCTGAAAGGGTCGGCAAACGATTTAAAACCGACAATTTCAAGCCTTTTAAGCCGCATCTGCTTCTCCTTTCGTGCCCAGAGCAGAGTATACATAAGTTGCAAAACTTACAACCACCAGCACCGTAGAAAGCAGACCCAGTGCATCTGTATTGAGCAGCCAGGCCGCTGAAGGAAACTGCAGCGTTTGAAACGCCGCCTGCCTCAGCATATACAACGACAAAAACATCGTTGCCAGCTTGCCCCAGATATTGGAAGAGGGAGGTTTCTTCCCCCTGTAGAACAGCAGACCACCTGTAACTATCAGCAGATCTCTGCCTGCGAGAACCACAAACATCCACACAGGCAGCAGATGTACGGCAAGCAGCGTCAGGGCAAAAACAGCAAAAGCAATCTTGTCCGCAAGGGGGTCCAGAATTTTTCCCCAGTCGCTCACTGTGCCGGTCATTCTGGCAATTTTTCCGTCTGCGGCATCAGAGATAATAGCCAGAACAACAAAAACAAGGGTCAGGACAGAACTGCCTGAGTAGAGGAAAATACATGCAGCAACAGCCAGTGGAACTCTTGCAATGCTTACCATGTTCGCAACTGTGAAAAACCGTCCGGTAATCACTGAACTCCCCCGAGAAGGCGCATTGCATGCTCTTCCGCACCTGGTCCTCCACCAAGAAGCCTGGCAAGCTCGCTGATCCGCTGCTGTCTGTGGTGCAGAACAGTTACCTCTGTTACAGGCATGTTGCTGCTGTAGCCTTTGGTTACCGCAAGGTGCCTGTGTGCTCTTGAAGCAATCTGGGCAAGGTGAGAAATTACTATTACCTGCCTTGTTGAAGCAGCCCGAAGCAGAGACTCTGCAAGATTGTTTGCAGTTTCTCCACCGGTACCGGCATCGATCTCATCAAACACAAGAGTTGAAGCTGCGTACGAGTCAGCCACAACCAGGGCCAGAGCAAGGGCAACCCGTGACAGTTCTCCACCGCTTGCAACAGCCTCCAGAGAATCCCGGGGTATTCCCATGTTTGCTGAAAACATAAATACAGCGGATTCAGCTCCCCGGGTACCCAGCTGAATTCCAGCTGCCGCAACCGATGAAACCGGAACATTGAACTGAACAGAAAACTGTGCGTGGGGCATGTTGAGCTGCCTCAACTCGGCTACCACCTTTTCAGAAAGCCTGGCTGCAGCTGTCTGTCTTTTCGCGGACAACTCCCCGGCAGTCTGTATTACCTGTTTCAGAAGCTCCGGCAGAGCACCATCAAGTTCTGTTTTCTCCTGTTCAGCGGACTGATACTTCCGAAGCTCCATGGAAAGAGAATTACCGTGATCCACCATGGAATCAACAGTTCCACCTGACCTCGCCATAAGAGCTGAGTAATTATCGAGTCTGTTGTCTATCTCTGAGATCTGAGAAGGAGCTTCATCTATATCCGACATTTCGGCAAGCAGCAGGTTTGCAGCCTCATCGGCGGAAATACAAGCCTGTGACAGCAGCTCTGAGATTTCCTCATGACCTGGAGCCTCTTTCTGAATATTTCTCAGCAAGCCCGAAAGAATGACGGACACACCGTCGTCTCCCTGCAGTGCACTGAGTGTGTTCTGGAAAACCATAGACTGTTCCATGTGTTTTCTTATTTTCCCCCGGCGTTCTGTGAGTAAATTGTAGTCTTCCACCGACGGGTTCAACTGTTCGTACAGTGAGATCTCGTGCATCAGCAGCTCACGGTTTGCGCTGGACTGTCCAAGAAACGCAGTCAGTTCTTCACTTCTGGCAGCAGCAGTTTTCCAGTCTGCAAACAACTGCCTGTATTCATCTCTCAAATCAAGAACTCCTGCAAAGGTGTCCAGAATATCCAGCTGTCGGGCAGTTTTCAGAAGAACCGGTGTAGAGCGCTGACTGTGCAATGCAACAAAATCCTGTACGGAATTGCGGACATCCTCCAGAGTCGAAAGGGCATCATCGATAAAGACACGGCTTCTGCCTGCTCCGCTGATCTCCCTGCGAACAACAGTTTCATCACCGTTCTTTTGAACAAATACCGCCTCCACAGATGCGGTCTTAGCCCCGGGACGAACCATGGATCTGTCAGCTCTTGCACCAACTGCAAGCATGAGCCCGTCAACCAGAATTGATTTCCCGCTGCCGGTCTCTCCTGTAATTACATTCAGTCCCTTTTCAAACTCCATTGAAGCATCACTGATCGTTGCCAGATTCTTCAGTGTGATCGAGCGGAGCATGTTCATGGTTAACCTCTGTATCCCCAGCCCAGCTTCTTACCGAGCAGAGCATAGTAGTCCGAGCGTCTTCCCGTTTTGATAACAGGGGAGGTGAGTGTGGATGATTCCACCACTATGGTATCCCCCCCCGCCATTGAACCGCACTTTGCCACTCCGTCTGCAAGTATCAGAGGGTTTTTCCCCCTTGACCTGAGAATGGTGAATTCAATTTTTGCAGAAAGGGGAACAACAATTGGTCTGATGGCCAGAAGGTGGGGACATATTGCTGTAACTATGACAACTGGAAGCTTCGGGTGAAGAATAGGTCCGCCGCAGGAGAGGTTGTACGCCGTGGAACCGGAAGGTGTTGAAACCATGATTCCATCTGAAGCCACAACCGCCACTTCCCTGCCGTCAACAAGAACGCGGATGTGAAGAATTCCTCCTTCAGCTGACCGGCTGACGCAGATCTCGTTCAGTGCTCTTACCTGCACCCCGCCGGGACCTGTGGTTTTCAATACAGGAAGATTGTCCACCTTGTAATCACCGGAAACAATACACTTTATGGAATCCTCAACAGCATCCAGTTCACAATCTGCAAGAAAGCCCAGATGCCCGGCGTTCACACCCAGCACAGGCAGGTTGCTGCCAAGTAGCATGTCCATTACTTTCAGAATTGTACCATCTCCACCAATGGCAATTGCGGCATCTGCAAGATCAGGGCTGGAAACAACTTCAACACCTGCCTCTGTAAAAAGTGAACCGTACTTTTCCGAAGCACCTTCCGGAATAAATACTTTCTTAACTGATTTCACCGTTACTCCTGACATATTTTTCAATGGATCCGGACACCCCGTCTGGATTCAGCTTTAAATCGGCAATTATCTCTTTTGTACTGCCATGGGTAACAAACTCATCGGGAATACCAAGGTTCAGCACAGACTGACCGGGAAGCACAGAAGCAATGTACTGACCGAAACCGCCTCTGAGAGACCCCTCCTCCAGAGTAGTTACAAGCCTGCCTGAAGCAAGTTCCTGAATCTTCCCGACAGGTGCAGGTTTCAGCCACACAGGATCGAATACCATCACATCAATACCGCTGCTCATCAGTATCTCCGCAGCCTGTACCGCTGTTGTTACCATTGGTCCTACCGCTATGAGAAGTACCTGGCTACCCTCCCGTACAATCTGCCCTGTTGCCCTGGGAAGTTTGTCAGGAGAGGGAAAACGCAGTTCCGGTTCCTGACCTCTGGGATACCTGATTCCGGTAGGGCTGGAAAGCTGTGACAGCTCCACGGCGACCAGCTTCTTAAGCACGGTGCAGTCTCTGGGCGCTGCCAGGCTTAACCCTGGAACTGCCAGGAACATAGATATATCAAAAACACCGTGATGAGTCGGGCCGTCTGCTCCCACCACACCTGCTCTATCCATGGCAAACAGAACTGGAGCATCCTGCAGTGCCACATCGTGAATCACCTGATCGTAAGCTCTCTGCATGAAGCTGCTGTATATGGCCAGTACAGGTTTCATACCTCCGAATGCAAGACCGCTGGCAAAAGTTACAGCATGCTGTTCAGCTATTCCGACATCAAAAAACCGCCCGGGATACCTCTCAGCAAACTTGTTAAGCCCTGTACCATCCGGCATAGCAGCTGTTATGGCCACCACAGTAGGATCCTTTTCCGCAGCCTTAAGAACAGCTTCAGAGAAACAGCTTGTAAATTTTGCTCCGGATGCTTTCGATTTCACTCCGCTTACTCCGTGATGTGAAACCGGTTGAGACTCTGCAGGACTGTAACCTTTACCTTTTTTTGTTACCACATGCAGCAGAACAGGTCCAGACAGCTTCTTAACCCTGCTTAAAACTCCGGTTAGAGCTGCAAGATCATGGCCGGGAATAGGACCGAAATAGTTAACGCCGAACTCTTCAAAAATACTTGCAGGTGTTACTATTGTTTTTTTGATGGCTGAAGACACCTCGTGTGCGGCAATCCTCATTCCCTCACCCAGAGAGGGAACTTTCCCCAGGGCTTTCCAGATTCCGTCTTTAAAGCTGTTGTATGTAGGGTCTGTGAGAAGCTTGTTGAGATGTTTTGAAAGGGCGCCCACATTCCTGGAAATCGACATTTCATTATCGTTCAGGATAATTGTTATGTCAGTTTTTGCCGCCCCTGCGTTGTTCAAACCCTCAAGAGCCATGCCGGCAGTCATGGATCCGTCACCAATAACTGCCACCACCCGTTCGTTTCTTCCGGCGATATCTCTGGCACCGGCAAAACCCAGTGCTGCACTTATTGATGTACTGGAATGACCTGTTCCAAAGACATCATAGACACTCTCTGCCCTTCGGGGAAAGCCACTGAGTCCTCCTGTCTGCCGGATGGTGTGAAACAGCTCTCTGCGCCCGGTGAGCAATTTCCACGGATAGGTCTGATGGCCAACATCCCACACAATTCTGTCTGTGGAAGGATCGTATACCGTCAAAAGAGCTATGGTAAGTTCAACCACACCAAGGCTTGAAGCCAGATGCCCTCCTGTGTTGCAGATAACACCGACAATCCTTTCCCTTATTTCCGAAGCAAGGGTTACCCTCTCCTCCAGAGAAAGCTTCGCTATCTGTCCGGGATCCTCTATTCTGTCAAGAATTTCTGACACTACTTCCTTCTTTCAGGCAGATAATCTATAAGTTCCTTTACAACAGACCAGTCTCCACTGAGAGAATCCAGACGCTGTGAAATTGATGCTGCGTTTTCCAGTGCAAGTTTCTTCGCCCCGTCAACACCCAGTTCGTTCACAGGATTCCACTTTCCCATGTCTGCATCTTTGGAAACTGCTTTCCCCATTTCTTCAGGATTGCCTGTAACATCAAGGATGTCATCTGTGAGCTGGAAGAGCCAGCCTGTATCTTCACCGATCTCTGAAATTGCTTCGAGTTCGCCATCTGATACACCGGCAACAATAGATCCGAGTTCCATGGATACCCTGATCATTGCCGAGGTTTTTCCGGAAACCATACGCTCCGTCCAGGAACGATCGGCAGTGTCAGGGTGATACATGTCCATGAACTGCCCTCCCACAAGGGAACAAGCTCCTGCGGCAGAAACCAGCCGGCGAAGCATGACCCTGACCCGAAGCGATGAAAGATCAGTTGTTATCAGAGTTCTGAAAGCCTCCAGCAGAAGCCTGTCTCCGGCAAATAAGGCATTTTCCGTACCGTAAACAACATGTAGTGATGGTTTGCCTCGTCTGATACTGTCATCATCCATGCCGGGAAGATCATCATGAATAAGAGAATAGGTATGAATCATTTCTACTGAACAGGCAGCTGGAACAGCCCTGTGACGATTACCGCCAAGAGCTGCGCACGACTGAAGAACAAAAAACGGCCGAATCCTCTTCCCTCCGGCATCAAGGGAGTAGGAACAGCACACAGCCTGCCCGTGATCTTCCCGGAACACAGAAAGATCCCTCAGCGCCTCATCCGCCGTGGCAGCACACTGGTTAAGTGCGCTCTTCAACCGCCGGGACATATTCATAAACACGCCTTAACTGTGAAACAGCAAAGTTCCCGTCCAGGGTTACTGAAAGACCATTTATCATCTCTCCCCCCCTGGCAACAACCAGCTTGCTGTACCTGTCGTTTAAAAACCTCCCGATAGAAAACTTTACTTCCATCCCAATCACACCTCTTGAAGAACCGCACATTCCAAGGTCGGTGAGGTAGGCTGTTCCACCGGGCAGCACCTGCTCATCTGCTGTCTGAACATGGGTATGCGTTCCCACAAACACATTGACCCTGCCGTCAACATAGTGTGCAAGTGCAAGTTTTTCGCTGGTCGCTTCCGCATGGAAATCAACTATTCTCACATCTGCCTGTGTGCTGGAAAGAATGCGTTCTGCTGTTTTAAACGGGCAGTCCCCTGTGAAATCGGTAAATACTTTTCCCTGAAGGTTTATGACCTGAACTGAAACTCCCGCCGATTCCAGCGTTACAACTCCGGTTCCAGGTTTGTTGTCCGGGTAGTTGGCCGGCCGCAGAACCACAGAATTCTTCAGAGACAGAACCGGGACTATGCTGTCCTTCTTCCATATGTGATTTCCTGAAGTTATTACATCCACACCTGCATCAAGAAATGAACTGGCAATCTCCGGCGTTATACCAAACCCGCCAGCAGCATTTTCACCGTTTACCACGATGAAGTCATAGCTGCTTCGAACCCTGGACAGGTAGGAGACAACTGTCCTTCTGCCCGGTTTGCCAACAACATCGCCAAGGAGCAGTAATTTCATTCAGCCTACCTTGCTGTTTCTGAAGCTCTTAACTCCCGGATAACGGTTACCTTTATCTGCCCTGGATATTCCATCTCTTCTTCTATCTTTTTAGCAATCTGCCGTGCCATGTCCACTGCAGTTTCATCTGATACCTCTTCCGGCCGCACTGCAATCCGCAATTCCCTGCCTGCCTGAATCGCGTACGATTTTCTTACGCCGTCAAACGAATCGGCAATTGTCTCAAGTCTTCGCAAACGCTTGATGTACAGCTCAAGGGTTTCCCGCCTGGCCCCGGGTCTTGCACTGCTTACAGCATCTGCAGCCTGCACAAGCACAGCGTAAAGACTGGCTGGCTCTATTTCCTCGTGGTGAGCACCTATGGCATTTGAAACTACAGCCGGTTCGTTGTACTTTACTGCAAGCTCCATACCAACCATGGCATGTGACCCTTCAATATCGTGATCCGTTGCCTTGCCTATATCGTGAAGAAGACCCACTCTTCGGGCTATGGCCGGGTCAAGACGAAGCTCACTGGCCAGAAGACCGCACATGTGCGCAACTTCCAGAGAATGCTGATACATGTTCTGCCCATAGCTGGTTCTGTATCGCAACCTTCCCAGATGTCTTATCAGCTGCGGGTGAAGCCCGGTAACACTTGCCTCCATGGCAAGCTCGTTTCCCAGTTTCCTGATGGTTCGCTCCATCTCGCTGCGAACCTTTGCAACAACCGATTCAATGCGCCCCGGATGTATTCTTCCATCGTTGATAAGTTTGTCAAGAGAGAGTCTGGCAACTTCCCTGCGGACAGGGTCGAAACATGAGAGAACCACAGCCTCAGGAGTATCATCTATTACAACATCCACCCCTGTTGCCTTTTCGAATGCCCTTATGTTGCGTCCTTCACGGCCGATAATACGACCCTTCATGTCATCGTTGGTAAGATTCACAACGGAAATACAGCTCTCTACTACATGGTTTGCCGCACATCGCTGTATGGTGGTGGCAAGAATCTCATTTGCCTTGTCGTCTGCCATTCTCTCTGCATCATCAAGAATTCTTCTGGTAAGCCTGGCAGCTTCCATATTGGTTTCTTCACGAAGATTGGAAAGCAGCAGTTCCCTGGCCTCTTTACTGGAAAGTTTTGCGACTTCTTCAAGTCTTTTGTTGTGTTCTTCTATAAGCTTGTTGGCCCGCTGATGTTTTGCAAGCAGCGCCTGCTCCATCTCCCCCAGTGCAGTTTCCTGCTGGGCAAGAGATTCAACGCGGGTCTTCAGGTTTTCTCCGGCTCTGTCTGTCTGCTGAGACAGGCGGTTGATACCGTTCTCTCTTTTATCGAGCTCAGACTGTTTTCTACGCAAACGTTCAAGCTCAACGGAACGCTCTTCAACTATCTTCTCTCTGCCCTCAAGAAGTGCTTCCTTTTTAAGTGATTCAACTTCTCTCCTGGCATCTGCAAGTATACGGTCCGCCTCAGTTGACGCACCACCTATCTCCTTTGCCACCAACATTTTGTGCAAGTAAAAACCAAGCACAAACGCCAGTAAGGCAACCGATATAGAAATAACAATCGGCATAACCTGTTTCTCCGTTTCAGGCGCAGGAAGTCATCTATATTATCGGAGAAACGGCGTTAATCTCCAGAACCCTGCGGCACGCTCTGGCGCACCATCCTCCGAGGACTATGACGGTTTGGAATCTCTGCCCTGGCTGGAATTATTAAAAACAGGAGGGGTACCTGATACGGAAACCTTCACATGCTCCTGAGGCATGGAAACAGATTGTTCCCTTGAGCCATCTGCAGGAGCCAGAACTTCATCTATCCTGTCTGCCAGACGGGACAAAAACATCTGGTGGTTATCCTCCACTTCCTCAAGCTGTTCTGTTTTGGTGAACAACTCGTCGGTGATGTTCAGTGATGCAAGTATGGCCACCTTGGCAGTGGAAGTCATTGCGACATTCTCTGTCATCTGCCGCATGCGCATATCAAGAAAGTGGGCGATCTCCGCAATGTAAGCCGGATCGCCCTCACCCCTTATGGAATACTCGCGCCCGTAGATGTTAACTCTTGTAGTTTCCGGACGGTCAATCATCAGTATTCTGTCCCTGCTGAAATTTCATCTTTTCCAGCTTCCCAAGCAGATTCTCCAATCTCTGCTTCAACTCCTGCCTTTCGTGCAGAAGCCTGGCGTAATGTATTCTGAGGAGATTATACCCCTCAGAATCTGCATTACCCTTCTGGTACCCTACCCTGTTCTCCAGCTCATCAACCTTTCCAGCAAGCCGTCTGTTCTCCTCCTCCACAGCCCGATACCTGAGTACCAGTCTGTCAACTGCTTCCGTAAGTCTTTCTGATGCGCCAGCCATGGGCAACGCTATGCCTCCCTGTTCTACTGAAGACCCTTCCTGGCAACTTCAACAACTTTACCGAAAGCCACCGGGTCCTTCACAGCAAGATCTGCAAGCATCTTTCTATCTATAATAACTCCAGCTTCCGAAAGACCACCAATAAGAACGCTGTAGGTAATGCCATGTTCTCTGGCTGCAGCGTTGATACGGGTGATCCACAGAGCTCTGAAGTTTCTCTTCTTGTTCCTTCTGTCTCTGTACTGGTATTCAAGCGACCTTTTGTTGGCGTCAGCAGCAACGGTATACAGTTTCCGTCTTCCACCAACGTTTCCTCGAGCCGCCTTGATAACCTTTTTGTGCCTTTTGTGTCGGGCAACGGCATTTCTAACTCTACTCATTTTTTCAGCCTCCGTGGTTACTTAGGCAGGAGAACTCTCATGCGCCTGGTATCGGAGGGTGACGCGATTCCTGCTGTGCGCAGCTTGCGTTTGCGCTTACTGCTCTTCTTGGTTTTAATGTGTCCGGCATGACTGTGTCTTACACGAATTTTACCGGTTCCTGTCTTCTTAAAGCGCCTTGCGGCACCTTTGTGGGTCTTCATTTTGGGCATATCGGTCCCCGTCTCTTTTGCTCTACCTGGTATTCTTTTCACGTCTGGGTGCAAGAATCATTGTTAGAAACTTGCCCTCCATCACAGGTTGTCTCTCTATCTGTGCAAGGTCTTCCACATCGGCTGAAAGACGGTCTAAAAGGTCATATCCCTGATCCTTGTATGCCATCTGTCTTCCACGGAAAACCACTGTTGCCTTGACTTTGTGCCGGGACTCAAGGAATTCCCTTGCGTGCTTCATCTTAAAATTGTAGTCGTGCGTATCGGTGTTAGGTCGGAATTTTACTTCTTTCAACCCGCCTGAATGCTGCTTCTTCCTGGCCTCCCGCTCTTTGCGGTTAAGCTGATACCGATACTTGCCGTAATCCATGATCCTGCATACAGGAGGATCACTGGCACCACTGATCTCTACAAGGTCAAGACCTGCCTCTCCGGCCATACTCATAGCTCTGGCAAAATCCACTACCCCTACATGCTCCCCATCCTGATCAATCAGCCTGATCTTCTGGCTCCTGATCTCTCCATTAACACGGGTGGAGTTTGCGATTCCCTTTACCTCCGTTCCGGCAATGCAGGCCTGGCGCAGGCATCAACCACAGTCTGAACCGCCTCTTCCAGCGTCAGCGTGCCAATGTCACCCTCACCATGTCTGCGAACAGCCACTGCTCCGGACTCAACCTCCCGCTCACCGATAACGAACATATAAGGCACCTTACCGGTTTCTGCAGACCGAATCCTGTAACCAATGGTCTCGCTGCGTGTGTCAAACTCGCACCTGAGCCCGGCACTCACAGCCTCTTTATACACTTTCTCCGCAAAATCATTCTGTGCGGAGGTAATCGGTAAGATAACAAGCTGAACGGGAGACAGCCAACCCGGGAAGTTTCCGGTGAAGTGTTCGATCAGATTTCCGATAAATCTTTCCACTGAACCGAACAGAGCTCTGTGAACCATGTAAACCCTGTGCTCATCGCCATCCGACCCTACATAACTCAGATCAAATCTTCCGGGAATGTTGAAATCAAACTGAACAGTCGGCCCCTGCCAGTACCTTCCCAGAGCATCCCTGAGCTTTATATCAATTTTCGGGCCGTAGAAAGCAGCCTCTCCCGTGACAGTTTTATAGCTTTCATTCATGTCGTCAAGAGCCTGCGCCAGCAGCGGTTCAACTCTTGCCCAGTCTGCAGGATCACCTGCATAGTGACCGGGGTCATCCGGATCCATAAGGGAAAGCTCTATCCTGTAGCCGAAATCAAACATCTTCAGGAAATACAGGGCAAACCTTACAACATCCTGAATCTCTGAAACAATCTGATCGGCGGTACAAAAAATATGACCGTCGTCAACTGTAAAACCACGAACCCTCATCAGCCCGTGAAGGGCACCGCTTCGCTCAAACCGGTAAACGGTACCGAGCTCCGCGATCCGCATGGGCAGTTCTTTGTAAGACCTCTTTGAGTTCTTGTATATGATTATGTGACCCGGGCAGTTCATGGGCTTTATTGCGTACTCTCTGTTCTCCACCTCTGTAAAGTACATGTT
>JAGGYZ010000111.1 GCA_021162285.1 Candidatus Fermentibacteraceae bacterium | reverse complement strand
TGGGGAAGTACGGAAACTTCCGGTGTGGTTCTTATAGGAGATCCGGGGATTACCGGTTTTTCATCGGTGGCTTTTGGATACAGTGTTCAGCTCCGTGATGATGACGGTGAAATAGTTAAAAACAATGGTAAGGGTGAACTATGGATATCCGGTGAGGGAATTGTTAACCGTTACCTGGGAGAAAGGTTGGATTCTTCTGAAATTCTTATTGATGGATGGTACAGAACAGGAGACATCTTCACCAGACGCAACGGAAGGTTGTATTTCACCGGTAGACGGGGTGGCCTGATAAAGGCTTCCGGACTTAAAGTTTATCCCAGCGAAGTTGAACTGGCCATTTTGAAGCACCCTCTTGTGAGAGATGTGTGCGTGGTGGGAAAGAATTTTCCAGGCAGGGGAGAGGCTCCTGTGGCGTATATTGCTGTTCCCAGTGGGGTGGAACTTACCAGGCATGAACTCAGAGAATTTCTTTCCGATATTCTGGAAGATTTCAAAATGCCCAGGAAGTATTTTTTCAGCAACAGCCTGCCCCGTACCGCTACCGGTAAGCTGGACAGGGCGAGAATCGCCCGGCAGGATATAGCACCGGATTACAGGGCTGAACTTCTCAGGCTTGATGTTGACCTCGTGAAATTTTTAAACACTAGAGCGGATCTTATGGAAAGAATAGATGCAGGCTACAATCCCAACTGGGTTGAAGAACAGATAAACAATGCCATGGGCCACAACCCGGGGCCTCTTTCCGACAGCAGTATCAGAGAGGTCATCCGATCCATTATGAACCATCTGGGGAGGACATAGCATGGCTGTACGGGAAATCAGAGTTGGGAATGTGATTTTCGGCGGAGCAGATGTGGTTCTCATCGCAGGACCCTGTTCCGTGGAAAACGAAGAGATGGTCATGCTTACTGCTGAAACCGTTGTTAAAAACGGTGCAGGGATGCTCAGGGGCGGTTCCTGGAAGCCGCGAACTTCTCCCTACTCATTTCAGGGACTGGGAGTTGAAGCCCTGAAAATACTGAGAAAAGCCAGCAACGAATACAGCATTCCAGTCGTTACCGAGGTAATGTCTCTCAGGCAGATTGAGATCGCCTCCGAGTATGTGGATATGCTTCAGGTGGGTGCCAGAAACATGCACAATTTCAACCTTCTCAGTGAAATAGGCCGAAGTGGAATGCCTGTTCTTCTCAAGAGAGGTTTTATGGCTACAGTTGAGGAGTGGCTTCTGGCTGCTGAATACATCCTTAAAGAGGGTAACGAAAGTGTTGTTCTGTGCGAGAGGGGAATCAGAACTTTTGAAACCTGGACCCGTGCAACACTGGACATCTCGGCGGTTCCGCTGGCAAGGAACTCTCTGGGTCTTCCGGTTATCGTTGATCCGAGTCATGCAGCGGGCAGAAGAGATCTTATTTTACCACTGTCTCTAGCGGCACTTGGTGCAGGCGCGGATGGTATTATGGTTGAAGTGCACCCGGATCCGGACAAGGCACTTTCCGACGGAGGACAGTCTCTTTCACTGGAAGAATTCGTATTGTTTGCAGAAACTATCGGTGCTGCACCGCAGTCACCATGTCGTTTAACGGAAAAAAACAGGAGGTAGGCCAGTGCATTTTGGAATACTTACCGGAGGAGGAGATGCCCCTGGTTTGAATGCCGTAATAAGGGGTGTTGTTGTGCGTGCTGAAGCTGGCGGGCACAGGGTTACAGGCTTTCTCCGGGGATGGAAAGGTGCAATAGAAAACACCACGGTATCACTTGACCGCGAAGTTGTTCGCGATATTCACACACTTGGCGGAACTATTCTGTTTTCATCAAGAACCAATCCCAGAAAAGTTGAGAACGGTCTCGAGCGAATAAAACAGACCCTGAAAGAAAATGAAATTGATGTACTTGTTGCTCTTGGAGGAGAAGATACTCTGGGTGTAGCCGATACCCTTGGCGAGATGGGTGTTTTTGTGGTTGGAGTACCCAAAACTATAGATAACGACCTTTCTGCAACAGACTATACCTTCGGTTTTGACAGTGCCATAAACAATGTGATGGATGCCATCGACAAGCTGAAAACCACAGCAAAAAGTCATGAGAGGGTAATGGTTGTTGAAATAATGGGCCGCCACGCAGGTTGGATGGCTCTGTACGGTGGTATGGCTGGCGGGGCACATGTAATTCTCACGCCTGAGAAGGAATTCGATACCGATGAAGTTTGTGCTTTGCTGAAAAAACGGTATGAAGAAGGCAGAAGATACGCGATTGTTGCAGTAGCTGAAGGTGCCATTGACCCAGGTCTCGCACGCCATGTTTATCACTCTGCCGAGACAGACTCTTTCGGACATGTTCAGTTGGGAACAGGTATAGGTATCGGCGAGGTTCTAAAAAACGAAATTGAAGACAGAACAGGCCTTGAAACAAGGCATGTTGTGCTTGGCCATGTTCAGCGTGGTGGAAGTCCATCAGCATTTGACAGAGTGCTGGGCACCAGGCTGGGAGTAAAGGCTGTGGAAATTGGTGAGTCCGGTGAGAATCGCAGGATGGCGGCTCTTCGCGGAACGGAAGTAGTAGCAGTTGATCTTGCAGAAGCGGTTGGAACACTGAAAACTGTTCCTGAGGACTACATTAAAACAGCCGAGTTGTTCTTCGGCTGAAATACACGGGAGGAATTACTGTGTCGGTAAAAGTTGCCATCAACGGATTTGGAAGAATCGGCAGACTGGTTTACAGGCAGTCTCTTAAACACGATGAAATAGATATTGTTGCCGTTAACGACCTTACTGATCCTAAAATGCTTGCCCATCTGCTTAAATACGACTCCGTACACGGAGTTTTCCCCGGAGAGGTAAAGGTTGATGGAAGCAGAATAATTGCAGGGGAGGATTCATTTGAGGTTTTGAACCAGCGCGACCCTCTTAAGCTGCCCTGGAAAGAAATGGGTGTTGATATTGTTGTTGAATCAACAGGTTTTTTCAGAACTAGAGAAAAGGCGGCATACCATCTTCAGGCAGGAGCAAAGAAGGTAATAATCAGTGCTCCGGCAAAGGGAGACCCCGGTGCCGATCTGACAGTTGTAATAGGTGTTAACTCTGATCAGTACGACTCAAAGAAGCACCAGATAGTTAGTACAGCCAGCTGCACTACAAACTGTCTTGCTCCTGTGGCAAAGATCATCAACGACACTTTCGGTATTGAAACCGGTGTGATGACAACAATTCATGCCTACACAAATGACCAGAGAATTCTCGACCTTCCCCATTCCGATATGAGAAGAGCCAGGTCAGCGGCAATCAACGTTATTCCCACCACAACAGGTGCTGCTGTGGCGGTTTCTCTTGTTATCCCGGAACTAAAGGGAAAACTGGATGGAATGGCTGTAAGAGTGCCTGTTCCAGACGGTTCACTTGTGGATCTTGTCTGCGTGCTTAAAAAAGATGCAACTGCTGAAGAAGTGAACAGAGCTGTAAAAGAAGCTTCAGAGACTTCAATGAAAGGTGTTCTTCAGTACACCGATGAACCTCTGGTTTCATCAGACATTGTTGGAAACCCGCACAGCAGTATTTTCGACAGCGGTATTACTAAAATGATAGGTCCCAGACTGCTCAAGGTTCTTTCCTGGTACGACAACG
>JAGGYZ010000140.1 GCA_021162285.1 Candidatus Fermentibacteraceae bacterium | reverse complement strand
GGTTCCAGAAACAGGGATACGCCGCTCTTCTAAGGAAACCGCTGCTGCTGTCAACACTGAGAAACTGTGTGAGAGCTGTGCTTGATCGAACCGGCGAAAACACCGGCATCATTACCGAGTATCTGCTTCCCTGATATTTTCCCCTGCAACATTTCCTCTTTGTGATTTACAGTGTCCTGTGCTATTATTGCACCGGAGAAGAGTTCGTTTTGTACTGGCATGGACGAGAGGTAGCCGATGTTTTTGAAAAGATATGCGCTTATCGCTGTTGCGTTGTTTTCCGCTGTTTCCGCCGCGCAGATTCCCTCTGGATACTACGATTCCGCACAGGGGCTTTCAGGGGAGGCTCTTCAGTGGGCACTGCACAACATTATTGATAACCACACAGTGGTTAGCTACAGCTATATCTGGATTGCATTTGAAACTACTGATGACCGGTACGGTAACCATGAAAAAGTGTGGGATATGTATTCCAACTACATCTACACTCTCCATGACGATGAGGGAGGGTCAGCCAGCGGCGAGGGAGAAGGCTACAACAGAGAGCACTCCTGGCCAAAGAGCTGGTTCAACGACCAGGCCCCCATGAACACCGATCTTTTTCACATCGTTCCTTCAGACATCTATGTGAACAATCGCAGAAGCAACTACCCCTATGCAGAGGTGGGTTCAACCACATGGGTATCGCAGAACGGCAGCCGCCTGGGGTATTCAAGCACCCCCGGGTATTCGGGAATGGCTTTCGAGCCCATAGATGAATACAAGGGAGACTTTGCCCGTAACTACTTCTACATGGCTACAAGGTACAAAGGTGAAGATGCCGGATGGACCGGAAGTGCCATGACCGACGGAGCCGATCTTGAAGACTGGGCTGTAGACATGCTTATGGAATGGCATGAAGATGACCCTGTAAGCGACAAGGAACTCGATCGGAATGAGGCTGTCTACGCCATACAGCACAACCGAAACCCCTTTATTGATCACCCGGAGTATGTGCAGTACATCTACGACCCGACTGGTATTGACCCTGTGTCTGAGCCGGCAGTTCTGTTTTTTCGAGCTCTTGTAAACCCGTTTACATCAACAGTTACTGTGAATTACAGTCTTGCTTCCAATGAGACAGTCTCTCTGGATGTCTACGATGCCAGTGGCAGGCTGGTTCGAGTTCTGCAGAACAACCTTCCTGTAGCAGCAGGCACCCATACGGCAGCGTGGACGGGAATGGACAACACCGGAGTACAGGTTTCTCCGGGTATCTATTTCATGGTACTGAACGCTGCTGCAGAGAATTTAATCCTGCGACTGGTTTACATCGACCGTTGACGAAAATCTTAAGTTCTCTGCTGAAGATGTAACCTGTTTTTGTTTAACCGATAAACTGAAATCGAAACCGGATATCACCAGTGTACACCACACCACCTGTTTCGGAAGCCCTGCTTCCTGTCGGGAGTCAGTCACAGTATTTTCAAAAGAACGGGGAACAGATTCCCGCTGCCAGAATAAAAGCAGAGTTGACTGGTTTGACAGATTACTGCATTATCCGGCCGGGATACAGGTTCAAATTATTGGAGGTAGTCAATTCAGGCTTTGATTCAGCGGGTGTTTTCCCGTGTAAGTGAGAGGAAAGCATATTTTATTCTGGCTGCAGGAATGGCTGTGTGGTATTTCTATTCAGCGTTTTACGCAGGTCAGATCCGCTATGGGTTCAACCAGTTAAGCAGACTGGGTCTCCCGGTTGCAGCCGGTCTGATTTTTGTTATCACAGGTCTGTCCATCATTGTCAGGGGAAGAGATACCTCCGATTCCAACGCCTCTGAGCCCATCCCAGTTCGAAAACTTCTTTTCCCTGCTTTTCTGTCATCGGTTGTTCTGATGTCTGTTTTCTGGTTTTTAAGAAACGGTTTCATTAATGCTGATGGTTTGTTTAACATGCAATCTCTAATCAGTGGAGTCAGTATTCTTCATCACGATGAGATGCTCACTTCTCTGTTTATCACCAGGATTTGGGAATCTGGTGTTTTCGGTTTACTACCGGAGAGCTCATTCTCTGTTTTTTCCGTTGTCTGGGGTGGTCTGTTCGTAGTGGTCATGGTGATTCTTGGCGGAAGACTCACAGGCACCAGGTGGCCTCTTTTTCTTACACTGTGTTTTTCCAGCGGTTTTGTTCAGCTTTATTTCGGTGATGTAGAGTTTTACGCCATGGTTGCAACCCTGTCAGCCCTGTATCTGTTGCTGGTTCTGGAATACCTCAGAGGCAGGATCAGCTTGATTCTGCCAGCCATGGTTCTTGGCATTGCCATTTGCAGCCACCTGCTTGCAGGCTGGCTTCTTCCATCGTATCTCTACCTGTTGATCCGGGGGGTAAGGAAAAAGGAATATGCCCAGGTTTCAGCATCTGTTCTTCTGTCCATTCTGGTCGTGGTGTTTGTATTCATCATAGTAACCGATGCAGGGCTTTCAATCCGCAGTCTTTCCCGCAGTCATGCTATGGGATCCGCCGATAAGGGGACTCTTGAAATGCTGGCTGTTCCATCTCTATCCTACTATGCATCAGTATCAAATCTTCTGTTCCTGCTCTTTCCATTCTGGTTGATGATTCCTCTGATGTTTGTTTACCGGCGGTTTCACTATACGCCGTACGATGTTGTAGTCGGGATTTCTCTGGTAATGCTTCTGCTTCTTGCTTTTGTCTGGCACCTTGGGCTGGGACCCTATTTTGACTGGAATCTGGTGGCAACTGTGGGAGTGCCTGCTTCGATTCTGGTGTGGGGAAACCTGCTAAGAGGATCATGGCGAAGGGGTATGAAAACAGCAATCTGGACTCTCCTGCTTGTTGGAGCTCTGCATTCCTGGACATGGATAGCGAGCAACAGTCTGGAAACCAGCTTTCTTCCAAGAGAAAATATGGGCCCCCTGCTTCAGAGCAGAACAGGGTCGAACCTGATGATACCTGAAGAGTACCGGTAAGCTTCAAATCAGCTGCGTACACGTTAATGCTAAGACTATTCCAGAACCTGAAGCGTGAGGTCAAATTGACAGTTTTCTGCGGATGTCCTGATAGAACAGTTCCGCAGCAATCTTTGTCATTACCCGTTGTTGTACTATTATTGGCGGGGTGAAAATATTTCTTTGGGGCGGCAAAGGCATCATCGGTATTTTCCTACCTGCAGGGTGGTTTTCACAGGCAATTAAATTGCGGTCTGAAAATTACCTGGATAAGAACAGAATGATATCAGTAGAGGCGGTTTCACCGCGCCTCATGAAAGGACGCACATGCTGCCTGTAATACAGATACTGCTTGCCATGCACGGTATCTGGAGTGCCTGGGGTTACAACGCAGGCAACTGGAACGAGCTTGCTCCTCTGCTTTCCGAAAACGGTTACGACACTGTTTTCTACTGTGCTGCATACGGTTTGGAAACCGACATTGAAGGTCTCAGAGAATGCTGTGAGGCGTGCCGCGATTATGACATAGATGTACACGCATGGGTTGTAATGTGGAAAATTTCAAAATCTCCCGACTCGCTAAAAAATTGTTTTGAGGAACACAACAGGTTACAGGTTTCCCTCACGGAAGGGGAAGAAGCATCGAACTGGCTGTGTCCTTCAGACCCCGAAAATGTGGAGCTTTTTGCTTCACTGTGTGCGAATCTGGCCCGGTCGGCACCTGTAAGCGGGATACACCTGGATTACATCAGGTACGCAGACGACAGGGTGTGTTTCTGTGACGGATGCAGGAGCAGGTTCTCCAGATGGTCGGGAAACTACCGCTTTGCATGGCCCGACGACTGTGCCAGAGGTGGAATTCTGCACGATGAGTACAACAGATGGCGCTCCCGGACCATTACCAGCGCTGTTCAGGCTGTGAGGGATTCACTGGGGAGGCTTGACCGGTTTGTGATGCTTTCTGCTGCGGTACTCCCCAGACAGAGAGAGATGGACTACTTCGGTCAACACTGGGAAAACTGGATATCTGACGGTCTGCTTGATTTTGTCGTTCCCATGAACTACACCATGTCTGACTCCGAACTGATCGCATGGAGCGAACCCCAGATTGAACTGGCAGGTGAAGTACCTGTTTACTGCGGTCTGATAAACTACAGCGATGATTATCACTGTTCCTTGTCTGAAATTGCCGGGCAGAGGGAGCTTGCCGAAAACCTGGGCTTTGATGGCTGGGTTCTTTTTCATTTGAGCAGTCATTATGTGGACATGCTCAGAATTCGGTAAATAAAACACAACATTCCAGTTCAAATTACCAGCTGTATATCCGCTGGTTGCCGCAAACTATCACAAAAGTTGTCCGGGTTGTCATTGAACTCAATGTGCACTATCATTTTACTGGAAGACGGGGCGGAGTATGATGTGTTGAGGGCATTCTGAAAGGAGCTGTTATGAAGTGGTATCTTTTACCGTTCAGGAAGTATTTTGTGCAGCAGGGCAGAGCGAGACGCAAAGAGTACTGGATTTTCAGTGCGGTCAACGGCATTCTTCTGTTTCTCGTTTCATCCCTTCAGGGTGGAAGCGGTGACGGCGGAGTGGTAGGCATATTTTTTCTGGTACTCCTGGCACCCTCTCTCACTGTCGCAATACGAAGGATGCATGACACCGGTCACAGTGGTATCTACATACTTATCCCTGTGTACAACATTATTCTTGCCTGCACAGAAGGAACCCGCGGTAACAACATGTATGGCCCTGACCCAAAGGCACACGAGAGACTTTGACCGCAGTTCGGTAAAGCTGTGCCTTGAAAGAACGATCGTCCCCTTTATTGGTGTAGAGTCAAAAAATGGCGACCCCAACGGGGATCGAACCCGTATTGCCGGCGTGAAAGGCCGGTGTCCTTACCATTGGACGATGGGGTCGCTGTAAAGCGAGCGGTACGATAATGTTTCCAGTCGTTTCCGTCAATACAGTCTCACAGAAACTGCATGGTGAGCCGCGGGGGGATTGAACCCCCGACCCTCTGATTAAAAGTCAGATGCTCTGCCAACTGAGCTAGCGGCCCACCGCAAGCGGTATCATACTAGTTCAACTTAAAACGGGGCAACCGGTGCCGAAGGGTTCAGGAGAGGCTATATTACGATTATGGCTGAACCATACAGACTGAACCGCTGGCTTGTGTATACTGAAAATTCAGTAGCTTCCACACAGATGTGGCTGCGTGATAAAATTACGGAACTTCCCAGCCGCACTGCAATTGTCGCACGTGTTCAAACCTCCGGCAGAGGGAGGATGGGAAAACACTGGGAGTCTCCATCAGGTGGTTTGTATTTTAGCTTTCTTCTGAAGCCCTCACCTCCTGCAGTTCACGCATCATGCATTTCTCTTCTTGCAGCACTCGTACTTACTCGCCTGCTCAGAAAGCAGGGTATACAGGCTCTTGTAAAGTGGCCCAACGATGTAATCGTCGAGGGTAAAAAAATAGCGGGTTTAATTGCTGAAGCAGGGTCTTTCCCGGAGAGCTGGTTTGTTCTGGGGATAGGTGTTAACCTTGCTGAGCCTCCTTTTGTTCCAGACAGAAAGTTTCTTCCAGCTGGGGCGTGGAGTGAATTCGGCGAGCCGCCTGAAGCTGCAGAGCTTCTCAAACAGTTTCTGCTTGAGTTTGATTCGTGCTGGGAAGGCGGAGATGAATCTCCCATCGGTGGTGTTCTTGAGGAACTGAACGGAGTTCTGTGGCGCAGGGGTAAAAGGGTATTTCTTTCTGGAGGGAATGAAAAATTCAGCGGTATTGTCAGCGGAATTGACACAGACGGGTCTCTTATGCTTTTAACGGACAGTGGTACAGAACGGTTCAACTCAGGCGAGGTTACCGCTGTTCCCGAAGAAAGAAGGTAGTATGACTAAGAGAGAGAAGAGCACCTTTGTACTGGACACCAATGTTGTTCTCCACGACCATCAGTGCCTTGACCATTTTCAGGAACACGACGTTGTCGTTCCCATTACAGTTCTTGAGGAACTTGACTCTTTCAAAACAGGCAACGATTCCATCAACTATTCTGCCCGGTCTTTTATCAGACAACTCGATGCTCTTGCTGAGGACGGGCTGCCACCGGAGGGTATTCCTCTTGGTGCTGGCAGAGGCAGGCTGCTTGTGCGGTACTTAAAGAATGGGATCAGCGCACTGAAAGGAATATTTACCGAAGACACTCCGGACCACAGGATCCTGGCGGTGGCTGTAGAGCTTCAGAAACAGCTGGACGGCGAAAGTGTGGTTCTTATAAGCAAAGACATCAACCTCAGAATAAAGGCACTGGCAGTGGGGCTTGCAGCCGAAGATTACATAACCGACAAAGTTGACTGGCCGGATAAGCTCTACTCCGGCAGTTCACTGATAGAGGGTGTGTCAGAAGACGCAATCTCAGCGCTTTACGAACAGCCATACTCTGTGGAACAAAAGATGCTGCCGGGTGAACATGCTGCTGTTGCCAACCAGTTTTTCATTCTCAGGAATGGAAGCAGAAGTGCACTTGCGTGTCATTCCACTGCAGACAACCAGCTGCACAGGGTAAAGAAGAACAGAGCTTTCGGTATAGATCCAAGAAATGCAGAACAGGCTTTTGCTCTCCACGCATTGCTTGACCCCGAAGTTAAACTGGTAACTCTTACTGGCAAAGCCGGAACCGGAAAAACTCTGCTTGCCCTGGCTTCATCTCTCGAGCAGAGGAAGAAGTACAGGCAGCTCTATCTGGCAAGGCCGGTGGTCCCTCTTTCCAACAGAGACATGGGTTTTCTTCCCGGAGACATTCAGTCAAAGCTGGATCCCTACATGCAGCCGCTTTGGGATAATCTGGGGGTTATTAAAAACAAGTATGCTAAAGACAGCGGAGAGTACCGAATGGTGGAGGAAATGATTGATTCTGAAAAATTGATCATCACCCCTCTTGCATACATCCGGGGAAGAAGCCTCAACAACATTTTCTTCATTGTGGATGAAGCACAGAATCTTACTCCCCACGAGGTAAAAACAATTATTACAAGGGCCGGTGAGGGAACGAAGTTTGTTTTTACAGGTGACATCTTTCAGATAGATACTCCGTACCTGGACAGCCGTTCAAACGGTCTTGCCTACCTGGTAAGCAGAATGAAGGGGCAGAGTATATACGCCCATGTAAACCTTGTGAGGGGCGAACGAAGCAAACTTGCAGAACTGGCAAGTGATAT
>JAGGYZ010000239.1 GCA_021162285.1 Candidatus Fermentibacteraceae bacterium | reverse complement strand
GCTTTCTCCCATCTGCCTTTTTCAACATCAAGAACAAAACCCAGCACATTCCTGTTTTTTCTGCGGTTCCAGCCAAGGTTGATTCTCCACAGAGTTGCAGAGGGGCCGTAAGTAAGCTTCATGAGGGTGTGACCGTTTTCATCGGTTACTTCGCTCTGTCGATTGCTGAGACCGGAGGTTGTTTCAGCAAACCTTACCGCCGTCTTCAACTCGAAACCGAAGCGTACCCGCTCTTCCTCATCGGCACTTATACGCTCGCGCCTTCTTGTTGAAACATTCTGAAGCCTGAACATGTTGCGCATGGCAACAGGAAGCTGCGCTTTGCAGTTCTCACACAGATCAGGTCCTGGTGGTTCTGAGATTGTGTGCAGGTAACCGCACTCTTCACAGATTTTTACCTCACTTGTTCTTGGCTCAGTTCCCTCCACCTGAAAGATTACCTTATCTATTTCATACTTCGCGCCCTCGTGGTATATCAAAGATCTCGGACCGAATTCGCTTATTGCAAGAAATCTGCTTCGGGACAGGTATTCACTGGATTTGTTTCTTCTTCCTGGTATAAAGGCTGTTAAAGGAAGCCTTGGAAAGTTGTAGCCGGGCAGAAAACCCTCGCTGGCGAAGTAGCGGTAGCTGTAAAAGTCACTGCCCATGTCGGTGTTCTCGTTCAGCAGCAGCTCCCGCTGCCTTTCCGCTTCATCGTAGAGCCTTTTCGCTCTGTCTCTATCCTTCTTGTCTCTTGAAGAATCCTGCCTTATTGCATGCTGCTGTTTCATCTGACTCATTGCAGAGAGGTAGAGATATCTCCACCTTTCAAGAGAGTCTTCAAAGCGGTCCATTACCCTGTTCAGCTCTTCTGTGATCCAGCTCGTTTTGTACCAGAATGTGTTTTTCAGAGAGGGAATTACATCTTCAAAAACATGTTCAGCCCTTTCCTCTGCTCTTTTTCGGGCATTACTGTCGGCAAGTCTTGCGCGAATCTCCTGTATTATCTCAGGCTTGCCATCCCTGGGAAGTATAAGAAGATCTCTAAGAGACCTACCCAGCTTCACCCCTGTTTCCGAAAGCCAGATAGCATGCAGATGAGAGCGGATGAGTTCTTCATTGGCAAGGTCGATTCTGGGCGGTACAACTGAACCTGCCACCATCTTCTCCGGTCGCCGAAAAAAGTACTGGTCGTGAGGTCTTCTACGACCGCAGTAGGTAAACACCAGTGCCGGCTGTCCGCTTCTGCCGGCTCTGCCGCTTCTCTGGGCGTAGTTTGCCGGGTTGGGCGGAACATTCCGCATGTTAACAACATTCAGCTGAGCAATATCTACACCCAGCTCCATTGTGGGAGAGCAGTACAGAACAGGGAGCTTACCGGTTCTAAATTCGTCTTCCCGCTCTTCTCTTACTGCACTCCTTACCTGAGCAGTGTGCTCTTTTGCATTTATCTGAAGTATTCTTCCGGCAACATCCTGATAGTATCTTCTGAAGTAACTGTTGGTTTTGCTGTCTGCTTTCGACTCCCTGATTACCCTTATCGGGTCATGAAGCGGAGCTGTTCCATCACCTGGTTTCCATATCATTGCCGAGGCTTTAAGCTGATAACCGGATATCGGGTTTCTTCCATGTGACAGCACCTTTGCCACAAGGCCACCTACTCTCAGGGCTTCAAGAAGATCAACTATTATCTGGTCTGTCTCCGCTAAAGTAAGTTTTTCAGTATAGCCGGGCAGTGTTGAGCTGCTTCTGAGGAATCAGCCCATCCCCCCTCTGCCTGACATGAACCGATATTTTTTTCCCTTGCTGAAAAGCTTGTTGTTTTTCGGTCTGGAAAACGGGAACAGAATTGTGGCATAGTTCAGCTTTTCATCTTCATCAAGAGCCCATGGATCAATCAGATACTGGCTGCTGTTGTGCTTGAGTTTATCCTGCGCTCCTGCATCAAGGTATTCCACCTGTACAGCAAGTTCGCGGCGCATGTAATCCAGCAGTGTTTTTTCTATCCGCACCCTGGTTTCAACTGAGGCACCGCTTAAAGCCGGATGAGCATCTTTCCAGATATCGGGAGCAGAGCATATTTCACTTAGAAACTTGTACTCGATTCTTAAAAGACCGCACTGCTCCAGATTTGGAACGGTGATTCTCCAGCCCCTTTTCAGATCAGAGTATACCCTGTAAGCCAGCACATTCCTGAATGCCTTTTCCACATCCTGCCTTGCCACAAATATTCTTTCCGGCTCCGAGGAATACTCCTGAAACGGGATATTCATTGCATCTGCAACAGCTTCTTTAAGAACATCGTGTTCAAGACCGGCATCACCTGCATTCTTAACTGCTCTGTAGATACCAGCCCTGAGAATACCCATCTGAATGAAGTCATTGAAATGACCTGCCTGCAAGGCTGCATCCTGCCTGTTGTCTGTGAAGCTGAGAAGTTTCTTTGCCTCATTGTCCAGGTCTTTGTCCTTCTTAAGCTCTGCAATGGCACCAAGTGTCAGTATTGTTGTTGCAGTACTTCTTCCCTCTGTACCCAGTGTGGCAAGCTTGCTGTAATCTGATCTCTGCTGGGTTGCATAGGTAACACCGCAGTGGGGGCAGAACCTGAAAGGTGCTTTGAACAGCGCGACCTGCAGCCCCCTGTCATCCTCTAATCCTGCAGGGTTCAGTTTCAGTACTTCTGGAGCCCAGCTTCTTCTGTTTTTTGGAAGATAGACTTTACCGTCTGACTCTTCCAGCCAGTCAACAGGAAGCCTTCTTAACGCCTGCTGTTTATCCTCCGGCCATGGGTTATCTGTGTTCAGATAGATATACCCGCTTGTTTCACTCTCATCACCCTGCTGCCTGTCGTAAAAATCCCCTGGTTCGATTCTGTTTTCTTCCGGCAGATACCGCACGCTGTAGAACTCCTGGCCGCATTCACGGCAGAACACCATGGGCAACAGTATTTTCTGCGGGTCGGAGGGGGAATAGTACTGGCCACTGAGGGTAACTTTTCTTTTGTCCGGTTCTTCCAGTGTTGTAAATACAGTTTCACTGGGGCTGATGAACTGATGAAGTCTGTAGGCAAAACATGGTTTCCCTCCGCTTCCGGGAATCTGAATTTCGTTACCGGCGTCAAGAGTACTCTGAATAAGCTTTTCCGACTTATCAACCCCTGTTCCAAGCAGTTTTGAAAGCAATACAGCAACACCCTTCCGGCCTCTGATGGGTTTGGGAACTGCTCTCTCCAATACATTCTGATCGTTCTTCTCTACTCCGAATTGTGTTTCCACCCAGATTGCAAGCGGATCTTTAACGAACTCATTGTATACAAGAGGTACCGGCTTTCCCGTTTCCACCCTGTGTTTCAGCTTTTCCACAAATTCCTCTGAAATAGTGTTGCTGTATTCAGTTATTCTTGTAAGAGTTTCACCAATCACATTACAGGGTTTTACCTCTGCTCCAAACAGTTTTGAGGCAACAGATGCGACCTCTTCTTTTCTTTCATCCGCGTCACCGTCCCCTGCCATGGTTGCAGATGTGCCGATGGAAATCATGTTTTCTGCCTGAAAGTAGCTTCTTGCTCTGCGAACAAGCATTGCGACATCGGCACCCTGTCTGCCTCTGTAGGTATGCAGTTCGTCAAGAACGAGGAAGCTTAATCCTTTTGCTGTATCGATGATTAGTCTTTCCTCAGGGCGGGTAAGAATCAATTCGAGCATTACATAGTTGGTAAGAAGAATGTCAGGTGGGTTGGCTCTTATGGCCTTCTTCTCCTCATCACTCTCCTGGCCTGTGTATCTGGCAAATGTAACTTTGCCTTTTTCGTTGGGATATCCTCTGTCAACAAACCGCTTCAGCTCTTCAATCTGGCTGTTCGCAAGTGCATTGAGGGGGTACACGATAATCGCCTTAATTCTGTTCTTTTCCGGATTCCGTAAAGCGTGGTTAACAATAGGTATGATGTATGACAGGCTTTTACCAGATCCGGTTCCTGTTGTAAGTACATAGTTCTCACCACCATGGGCAATATGAATTGCCTCAGACTGGTGCTTGTAAAGTTTCAGTGGTTCCGGTGGCTGATTGTTTTTCTTGAATGCAAATATCTTTTCACATTCGCTGTGAAGGATACCCTGTTGTACCAGTTCTGCGATTGACTCCCCCTGTTCAAATCTGGGATTTATCTGAATAAGCGGGTCAGGCCACAGAAGACCCTGTTGTACTGTCCTGTTAACTTCCTGCTCTATTCCCGGATCTCTGGTCTTTATAAAACTGGTTACATAAGATTTGTACTGATTTATTATTTCATCACGAAGCGCAAATGCATCCATACATCTCCCCCCTGCCTTGCAACACATGAAATCACGGGCGATTTTATCTGCTGTGTTTATTGTCTCTGCATTATTAACCTTTATTGCCGATGAAGCAAGGTCAGATACAGAAATTAAAGCCCATTGTTACCATAATTCAACCGTGATTGAACCAGTGTATTTTTCGAAATTCACAGACTGGTATCGAAGGGCAACTATGTTGACAAACAGATGCAGTTCCTCTGCCGGTGCAGATAGGCTACTGCAGGCAAAAGACCTTTCGGGATAAGGTGCGGTTTATTGTGCTCAGTCTGATGATATATTCGCCAGGGGAAAACTGATTCCAGTTCAGATGTGGTCTCCCTGCGGTGTGAAATCGAAAGCAGTGTGTTTACCGTTCTTCCCTGAAGCATGCTGTGGTTGCAGTATCCTCCGGAATTGGAATATCTTCGGAGCAGGTTTCGTACTCTAATATGAAGTAATTCTTTAACTGACAGGGGTTGTTTATGAAAACAGGTGCAAATTTGTTTGGTGCTGCTGTTCTTGCTGTGGTAATCGGGTGCTCTGCAGGAGACAGCCTTGCTGTTCCGCAGACAGTCAGCTCAGAGGAGGCTGTTACGGAACTTGTAAATGGGAACAACGGGTTCGCCTTTGACCTGTACAGAGAGGTTGCCGGCGGAGACAGCAATGTGTTCTTCTCCCCCTACAGTATTTCAACAGCGCTTGGAATGACATACTACGGTGCAAGGGGAGAAACTGCCTCAGACATGGCTGAGGTGCTTCACTTCACAATACCGGCTGAAGCGATCAACAGAGCATTTTTTGCCATAGCTGAAAAACTGAACTCGGGCAGTCTGCACGACGATCAGTCCGGAGACCCGTTCACCCTTGTTATTTCAAACGGGCTGTGGGTACAGAACGGCTTCGGTCTGCTTGAATCCTTTGTTGACGGAGTAACAGAAGCCTACGGTGCATCTGTTGAAAACCTTGATTTTGCTGGTGACACAGAGGGTTCCCGTGAAACCATTAACTCATGGGTTGCCGAAAACACAATGGACAGGATACTGAACCTTATTCCACAGGGCATTCTTGATGTGGATACAAGACTGGTGCTTACGAACGCAGTTTACTTCAAAGCTTCCTGGGAGCATCCGTTCAGCGAGTATGCCACATTCCACGGTGAGTTCAACCTGATTGACGGTTCTTCGGCCGGTGTCCCCATGATGACGCAGACGGAACACTTTAACTGCAGCTTCACTGATGAATACAGTGCCGTTGAACTTGGTTATGCCGGTGGAAATACATCCATGGTGATAGTTGTTCCCGCTGGAGATTTTTACCAGCTGGAGCAGAGGTTGAGTGCAGAATACCTGGAAGGGATAAGAAACGGTCTTTCAAACGAAAACCTGCACATTACCATGCCGGTGTTTGAGTTTACACAGAGCATGCAGCTTGGAAGTGTTCTGTCTAAAATGGGAATGGAATCAGCCTTTGACCACAGCAGGGCGGATTTCAGCGGTATTACAGGAAACAGAGATCTGTATATATCCGATGTTGTTCACAAAGCTTTTGTGAAGGTTGACGAAGCTGGAACTGAAGCAGCAGCGGCAACAGCAGTTGTTATGAGCCTGCGGGCAATGCCGGAACCACCTGTTGAAATGAACATAGACAAACCGTTTGTATTCTTCATACTCGACAACGAAACCGGTTCAATAGTGTTCATGGGAAGGGTGATGAACCCGGAAGGCTGACCTTCTACTTACCGCTCCGGATAACTTTCCCTTCAGCCATGACCATTCGGGGGAATGCCGCAAGATTCAGTGGATCTTTGTTCCACACCAGAAGGCTTGCGGTTTTTCCCTGTTCAACGGTACCCAGAATGTCGTCTATGCCCAGAATCTTCGCGTTCTTCCAGGTTATGGTGGAAATTGCATCGGCAGGAGACATTCCCCGGATCAGGAAGAACTTCAGGCTGTCTCTCAGGAACGGTGTCCATATAACAGGGTGATCCGTCATAAGACCGAAGAATGCCCGTGACTTCATAACAAGCCCGGCATTCTGATAGTAGGCGTGTTTAAGCTCAACCTTGTAGCCCACGGAACCGAGGGGACCGTAAACTATGGGGATACCCGCCATGCCAAGCTCATCGAATATCTCCCGGTGAAACACATCGCCTGTGTGGTCGGCTGTTACCTTTATACCATACTTCTTTGCGAACCCGATAAGGTACAGAACATCGTCTTCCTTGTGCACATGAACCTTCGCCGTTTTCTTTCGGTCGAGAAGCTCCATTACGGCTTTTTCGACTGGGTTGAAAGACTGCCCGTACTCTCTCTCGATAAAAGACTTCTGCAGGTTAACCTCATCTGCAGAATAGTTCTTTTCCCTGGACTCCTGCTGCAGTTTGTGAAGGTCTTTTTCCTTTTTCAGAGAAGCTTTGTTCCGCTTGCTTATAACCTCTTCAAACTTCTGCTCCAGAAGAGAGTAAACACCCATTCTGGTGCTGGGTCTGTCTCCCTTCCAGTCTGTGGTTGATCTGGGGTTGTACCCCAGAGCCATTTTGAAACCGTAGTCTTTCAGCTGGGCGGTTTTTCTGTTGGCTGCGAAGTTTCTGATGATCTTCGCCCTGCCGCCAAACAGATTTCCGCTTCCTGGAACAACACAGCTGTAGAGCACACCAAAGTCTACGGCGTCACTGAAGGCACGATCATCGAAGTAGATACTGTTAAGTGGATCATTCACAGGCAGTATCTGCTTCAGTGTGTCGTTGAGTTCAGACTCTGTCCAGGGTTCCCCTTCTCTGTCCATGCCGATGTGAGAATGGGCATCTATGAATGCGGGGGTTACAAAACCGGAATAATCCGCTTCTATCTTCTTCTGAAGCACATCAACGATCTTGTCTTCCTCTATGACGATTGAGCAGTTTTCAAGCTTCTTCCTGCCGTTGTAAAGAACTTCCGCAAAAACAACAGTCCGTTTTTTTGTTGACACAACAGCCTCCTGAAAAGTGAAATACAAAATGCCTCTGAGACAGAGAGTTACTAATACGAAATAGTATTCAAGGTGGCAATACCCTGCTTCAGCTTTGTCTGCACCTGCGGTGGTTCGTGGGCTTTGAAACTCAGACGCAGCTTATTCCTCTGGTTCAGCATCCGTTGAAGTGTCTTCAGTCTCTGAATCTTCGTTGCTGTTTTTCCACTTTCTGTAGTTACTCAAATCCTGTTCCACCAGGAACAGGCAGGCTGAAACCACTGCAGCATCATCCAGCAGACCGAAGAAGGGGATGAAGTCAGGGATAAGATCCACAGGACTCAATACATACAGTAAAGCTGCTACTACAGCCGCGATGGTCCACCATGGAACCTCTCTGTAGTTGTCGTTCCAGTAATCCTTAACCAGAGAAATCATCAGCTTTACATCTGTGATAAGTCTGGACAGAGCACCGCTTCCCAGAACCTTTTTCTGTATATCGTCTGCACGCGTTACAACCCTGTTAACATCCTCTTCCGTTACTTTTTTTGCGCCGTCGCTCACAACACGCCTTGCCCTGTCTTCTGAAATCGTTCTTCTCATCCGGTAACTCCTTACTGAAACTCCTGTAGAGTTTTTTACACCGTGCTCAACAATATTCTAACAACCTCGTCAATACACGGAAACCAGCGTGCCTGAAACAACAGTTTTAACTCGTCTGAACCCATGTCGGGCTGCCCCAGGGCAATCATCAGAAGAAGCCCTGTCTTAAACGGGCTAAGGTCTCCTGAAGGTATCGCTCCAGCCTGAACCAGTGAGCTGCCTCCACCGGCATCGCCGTAGATCGCCTGCGGTTCACCATGGCGTACCCGGCTTGCAAACACAACCGGAATATCCATGGAGAGAGCGTATTCTACTGCGTGGCAAACATCGGCGTTGACATTACCCGCTCCCACGCAAGCCACCACAATACCGGCCACACCCTGGTTAACTGCACAGCGTATGTATCTGCCATCATCCCTGACCGGTAATCATCCTTTTGAAAATTGGTATCAGAGGAGCAAATACAGCACCGAGAATAACTCCCGCTGCAATGCCTATCGTGGCTGATTGACCCCAGTCGCCACCG
>JAGGYZ010000210.1 GCA_021162285.1 Candidatus Fermentibacteraceae bacterium | reverse complement strand
GTGCATGATCTCATGGTGCTCAATCTTCCCTGCTACTTTGGTAACAGTATTGTCCGGAATGCTTTCAGCCGTTTTCTTTTCCGGAAAGCATTGAGGGCATCCACAAGCCATGCATCGGCGATTGCAGTTCCAACAATGACAACAAAACTGGATGTTATGAGAAGTTTCAACTCGGTTACTGACAGAGTTTTTGTCACCGGTGAAGGGCAGGCCCTTTTCTCTTCTCCGGTATCTGCACATAAAAAAAGAGAGAACTTCTTTCTGTATGTTGGCAATGCGCGGGGCTACAAGAATATACCACGATTTCTCACAGCCTACGGCAGGCTCTGGGCCCTCAACAGAAACACACCACCACTTACCATGGTTGTGAGAAAAGACAGGGCATACCGCCATTTCCGTAAACATCTCGATTCTAATCCGGCCAGGTCAAACATCAAAGTTCTGACCCATATATCAGATGACGAATTACGGAACCTTTACATGACCTGCAGAGCTCTTCTCATACCTTCTGTTTACGAAGGGTTCGGTCTTCCTGCTCTCGAGGCAATGGCAACCGGAGCTCCTGTAATGGCATCAAAAACTACTGCCCTTGAGGAAGTTGTGGGAGATACAGGCGTACTGATCGATCCTTACTCCATCATCGATATTATGCGCGGCATGGCTGAGCTGTCCGCAGCTTCCACGGAGGAACTGCAAATACTCGGGGATCTCGGCCAGAAAAGAGCAGGTATTTTTTCGTGGGAAAAAACAGCAGACTGCTTTCTTGAACGAATAGAATCTCTGACATGAAAACTGCAGTTGTAAACCCGCCTTTCATGGATGGTAAATTTTCAAGGACCTCAAGATCACCGGCCATAGTAAAAAGTGGAACCATGTACTGGCCATTCTGGCTGGCTTACGCAGTGGGCACCCTTGAGCGGGCAGGGCACGATGTTGTTTTTCTGGACTGCCCGGCTGCAGACATCACCAGACAGGATCTTCTTGAAAAACTGGCTGAGGTGTCGCCGGAGCTTGTTGTGATGGACACAAGTACACCTTCCATTCACAGCGACCTCGAAGTTTCAAAAGAAATTGCTGCAATTCTTCCCGATTGTTCTATTCTTCTTGTAGGTACTCATGTAAGTGCACTCCCTGAAAAGGTTCTGCAGGAAGCTCCGCATGTAACAGCCGTGGTGGCAGGGGAATACGACATTACTGTTTCTCATGCTGCCAACGCTCTGCATAATGGCACAGATCTTCGCGAGGTTCCCGGGCTGTGGCTGAATACCGGGGATAAACCCATCTTCACAGGAAAAAGGGAAACCGTATCAGACCTGGATTCTCTTCCCATGCTTGCAGATGTGTACAAAAAACACTTGAAACCGGAGAACTACTTTTTTGCAGCTGCCAGGTATCCTTCAGTGATGATGATCACAAGCAGGGGTTGTCCTTTCAAATGCTCCTACTGTGTGTGGCCTCAGGTTCTCCATGGAGGGACCTACCGCGCCAGATCAGCTGCAAATGTTGCAGAAGAGTTCCTGAAAATACAGCAGTACTTCCCCCAGGTTCAGGAAATAGTCTTTGAGGATGATACCTTCAGTGTAGACTCCAGGAGGGTTGAGAAAGTTTCTGATGCCCTTATTGCTGCCGGATGCAAACTACCGTGGACGGCAAACACCAGAGCCAATCTATCCCTTGAAGCCATGAAGAAAATGCGCCGGGCAGGATGCAGAATGATTATTGTCGGCTATGAATCCGGAAGTCAGGTCATTCTGAATGGAGTGAACAAAGGAACTACTGTAGAGCAGAACCTGAGTTTTGCAAAAAGAGCCAGAAAGGCGGGATTGCTTGTGCACGGATGTTTCATGGCCGGGAACCCGGGAGAAACAAAGGAAACCCTTGCAGCAACACTGAAAATGGCGATAGAGCTGAGCCCGGATACAGCACAGTTCTTTCCCATTATGGCTTACCCGGGAACCAGGCTGTACCAGCAGTACCGTTTGTCCGGCAACCTCAGAACGGAAGACTACCGCCAGTGGCTTACAGCAGACGGGCTTCACAACTGTGTGGTTGATCTGCCCGGTCTGTCATCTGATGATCTGGTGGACTGGTGCGACTACGCCAGACGGAAGTTTTATCTCAGGCCTGGATATCTTTTCTACAAAGCTGTTCAAACCCTTCTTCACCCCACAACAGAAGGTCGTCGAACCCTCAGGGCATTCTCGACATTCAAAAAGTACCTGTTCGGAAAGAGATCGTGAAGAAATTCAGTATTTTTCTTGGAATGCTTTTAGATGCAATCGCTGTTTTCCTGGCTCTTTACCTGTCTGCTGTTGTCAAATTCAGCCTGGGTATCTTTCCCGGCACTTCACCGATCTCCACACACATAATAATCTACGGCTGCTTCGCCTCAATTGCGTACTGGTGGACAATCTTTGCTCTCACCGGAGCATACCGACTCCACTGGGATCGAAGCTGGGCAGATGAAATCAGAATGGTTTTCAAGCCAGTAGTTGCCGGATTTGTGATTCTCTCACTGTTCTCTTTTCTTGCAACACCTCAGGCATCAATCGGCAGGTGGATCTTCTTTGTCTACTTCTCCCTTCTGAACCTGTTTGTCTACGCCGCAAGAAGCTTCTCGCGGCTGCTTGAGAGACGGCTGGCAAAGAAATCTCTGCTCCAGCGAAATGTACTGATCATCGGCCTCGGTAAATCTGCAAAGGAACTGGTTGATTATCTTGCAATTAACCCATCTCTGGGATACAATGTAATCGGGTTTGTCAACCCTCCGCATCCTGTAGACAACCCTGCCATTACTGAACCTCCCAAGGGCGAAATAAACGATATATCAACTCTTGCGGAAAAACACGGCATCACAGACCTGCTGGTTACCATTGCGTCTAATTTTCACGACGATATTCTCAGCCTTCTGCTTCCGGCTGTTCAGAGTGGGATAAGGGTCAAACTTGTACCTGATCTGTTTGATGTGGTAGCCGGTCATGTACACAACACACAAATTCTGGGACAACCTCTGATGGAGCTGGTTCCAGACAGACTTTCATTCTGGGAAAAGCTGGTAAAAACCACAGGTGATTATGTGGTAAGCCTTCTGGTAATCATCCTGGGGCTGCCTCTCTGGATCATCGTAAGTCTTCTGATAGTAATCGACTCACGGGGAAGTGTGTTCTACAGACAGAAAAGAACAGGCAAAGGCGGTAAAGTTTACAGAATCTTTAAATTCAGATCCATGGTGACCAATGCCGAAAAAACCACCGGTGCCGTGTGGGCGGGAAAAGATGATGCAAGAATAACGAAGATAGGCCGGCTGCTGAGAAAAACCAGAATTGATGAGGTCCCCCAGTTTCTTAATGTTCTCTCAGGTGAAATGGCTGTGGTGGGGCCAAGGCCGGAAAGACCCGAGATAATACAGGAACTTCGAACCATCTACCCATTCTATGACAAGCGCCTCACAGTTAAACCCGGAATAACAGGCTGGGCTCAGGTCAACCTTGAGTACGATACCAGTATCGAAGATGTTTCGAGGAAACTAACCCATGATTTTCAGTACATAGAAAACCAGTCACTCTTCCTTGACCTGGAAATTCTCGCAAGAACTGTTCTTGTGGTTCTTACAGCAAAGGGAGCACACTGATTCAAGATGAAAGGAAAACACAAATGAAAGTACCGCTTCTAGATATAAACCGCCAGCATGCTGACATAAAGGATGAACTTATACGGGTTTTCACCGATGCTCTCTCTACGTCGCGCTTTATAAAAGGCCCGGAGATGGACGCATTTGAGAGAGAATTTGCAGAGTATTCAGGCACCGCAGATGCAGTTGCATGTGCCTCCGGAACCGACGCTCTTATTCTTGCTCTTCAAGCTACAGGGTTAAAGAGGGATGAGCTTGTTATCACTGTACCCTTTACCTTTTTCTCCTCTGCCGGATCCATTGTAAGAGCCGGCGGTACTCCAGTTTTTATAGACATCCTTCCAGATACATTCAACATGGATCCCGACATTCTCGAAGAATGGCTGAACACCAACTGTGCAATAACAGAGCGAGGTGTTATACACAAGGAAACAGCAAGGCGTGTTGCGGCAATAATGCCTGTTCACATCTTTGGGCAGATCTGCAACATGGATGCCATAAACTCGACTGCGTCAAACTGGGATCTTCCAGTTGTTGAAGATGCTGCTCAGGCTGCCGGCGCAAAATGGAGACAGTCAAAAGCAGGATCCACTGGCACAGTGGGATGTTTCAGCTTCTTCCCATCAAAGAATCTGGGTGCTCTCGGTGATGGCGGAATGCTCACAACAAACGATCTGAAGCTTGCTGAAAGACTGAGAAGCCTCCGCGAACATGGAGGAAAGGGCTATCTGCATTCTGAAGTTGGGACCAACAGCCGCATGGATGCTATCCAGGCCGGTTTTCTCAGGGTCAAGCTTCGCAAGTTGGAACAGTGGCACGCCGGAAGAAGGGCAAATGCGGAAAGATATGCCGAGGCTTTTGCAAATTTACCCCAGATAAAAACACCGGTAATCGATCCCAGAGCATGGTCTATCTACAACCAGTACACTGTCCTAGCCGAGAGCAGGGATGAGTTGCTTGCCTTTCTGCGCAAAAGGCAGATCGGATGTGCAGTCTACTATCCGCTGCCCCTCCATCTTCAGCAGTGCTTTGCCGATCTGGGATACTCAAAGGGAGACTTCAGGGTTTCGGAAAACACAAGTAAAAAGGTCATTTCTCTACCTGTATTTGGAGAACTGACCGGAGATGAACAGAATGAAGTTATCACAGCGATCAGGGAATTCTACAGCAATTAGATTCCTGATCACAGTTGTTGTCTGTTCCATCGCCATTGCCGGTGAGCTGGCAGACAACACACTGGATACTGGCCGCAACCTGTTTACTGTAGTTCCTGCTTCCGTTCTGGCGGCAGGAACTGCCGGATCTTTCTGGGCATACAAAACAGAAGATCCGGAGGGATACTGTGGCTGTATGCCGAACTCACCGTTCAACACTTTAGACAGGGTAGATGATCTTCTCTTTGGTAAAGCTCTTCCCGTGTCCTCAGCCGCCCTGTGGATTGCAGGTATGGCAGCTGGCTCTGACGACATTGAAGGTACCGGGGAAGAGCTGTGCCGGGGACTGTTGTACACCTACGGCATTACACAGATAACCAAACTCTCCACAGCAAGAACAAGACCGGATGGAACTGACACCAGAAGCTTTCCTTCCGGACATGCAGCCGGAACTTCATGCACTGCCGTTGTGCTCTGGCACAGATACGGCGCAGATGTGGGAATACCGGCTGCCGCAGTTGCTGTGTACACCTGTCTGTCCCGGGTTAATCTCGGTAGACATTTCCCCTCGGATGTTTTAATGGGAGCCGCTGTTGGAGCAGCATGCGGTATTGCTGCCTCAATGGTAGATAACGGTGACTCTCCCGGCGGTGTGAAATTTTCGTTATCAGTCGATACTGAAGGAAGGATAACTCCCGGGCTATGGTAGGAAAACAACTTGACAGTTTCAGAAATGCTTTCCGTGGTCTAGCCGTTCTGGTGAGAACCCAGAGAAACGGCAGAATTCATCTCATTTCCACCATTGTGGTTATTGCACTGGGCTTTGTTCTTGACATCACCACCGTCCATTGGGCAATAATTTCTCTCGCCATCGGGGGGGTATGGGCCGCTGAAGCTCTTAATACAGGCCTTGAATTCCTGGCAGACCGGGTGGCCCCGGAATGGCACGAACTGACAGGCAAGGCAAAAGATGTAGCTGCGGGAGGCGTTCTGGCTGTTTCAATTTCGGCAGCAGCCGCAGGTTTCCTTATATTCCTCCCCTACATTTTATAGTATTTACTGAATATTCGGAGATGACAAATGCTTGACAGAAAATTATTGAGAAAAGAACCTCAAACGGTGGCAGATGCTGCCGCCGCAAAGAACGAGAAAATTGATATACAGCAGTGGCTCGATGCGGACAGATCAAAAAGAGAGCTAATGCTTGAAATAGAAGCACTCCGGAAACAACGCAACACACTTTCAAAAGCAGTTTCAATGAAGAAGCGAAACGGAGAAGATGCCGAAGAGGAAATGCAGAAAAGCCGTAAAACCGGGACCGAGCTTGCCAGTCTGGAGAAGAGGGTTTCAGAATTCAACAGCCGGCTCTCGGAAATGGAATTAAGGTTCCCGAATATTCCCGACTCTGATGTTCCTGTAGGCACCGAGGAGAACAATGTAATTGTGCGCTCGTGGGGCACTATTCCTGAATTCCGGTTTCAGCCAAAACCTCACTGGGACCTGATGGCCGGAGTATTTCTTCCGGAAGCTGCAGGAAAAATAGCCGGCTCCAACTTTATTCTGTTCAGAGGGTGGGCTGCAAAACTTCAGAGAACTCTGATTAGCTGGATGCTTGATTACCACGCACAGTCTGGAATGGATGAAGTATGGGCTCCTTTTGTGGCCCGGCCGGAATCCATGACGGCAACAGCTCAGCTCCCCAAGATGGATGATGATATGTACCGGATAGGCCATGACGATCTCTACCTTGTTCCCACCGGCGAGGTACCGTTAACCAATCTTTACAGAGACCGGCTTCTGGAAGAATCAGATCTTCCAGTAAGGCTCTGCGGCTACACTCCATGTTTCAGAAGGGAAGCTGGCAGCTACGGCAAAGACAACAGAGGACTGAACAGGGTTCATCAGTTCGAGAAGGTGGAAATGGTCCGTCTGGAACACCCGGACCGCTCTGAAAAGGCCCATCTTGAACTTCTGAACCATGCAGCAGGAATGCTGGAGGTTCTTGGTATACCCTACAGAATCCTGCTTCTTGCCACTGGAGATCTCAGTTTTGCTGCCGCGAAATGCTACGATATTGAGATCTGGTCCGCAGGACAGGAAAAGTGGCTTGAAGTTTCATCTGTGTCTAATTTCCGTGATTTTCAGGCCAGAAGAAGCAACATGAAATACAAACCGGCAGGTGGAGGAAAGCCCAGGCTTGTCCACACGCTGAACGGTTCAGGGCTTGCTCTCCCAAGGTTAATAATATCTCTGGTGGAAAACGGTCAGCAGCCTGACGGAAGTATCCTGCTGCCGGACGTTATCGCAAAAAGAATGGGAATGGATGTAATCAGACCTGTGTGATTACTTTTTCCTTCTGAAATCGTCCCTGATATCCTGCTTCATGTTGTTCCATTTGTTCCAGGTCTCGGGATTCTCAATTTTAAGCTCGTACCACTTCTCACGGGAATAAAGGGAAACAACCAGAATAATCGATGTAAAAATAAACAATTCAATCCAGATATACAGCCGTTTGGGTTTGCTCTTCCATCCAGGATGCATTGGAGGATCAAGAATCCTCAGTGAGCTGGTGATGCTGGTTTCCTGAATCAGCGCCTGCTGCAGCTGAAGTTCAAGGGCTGTGGTCATCTTCAACTGCATCTCAAAATCTGTTTGAAGCCTTGCATACTCAATTATCGCCGGCGGAATGTTGCTCAGTCCTATGCCCATATCGACACTGCCTGAAGACGACCCGCTCTCTATGAGGTCTATTGACTGTCTCAGTGCCTCAGCAGTTGCATCCAGTTCAAGAATCTGCGCTGTTGTTCCCGATCTGATCCCATTTCTTACAGCACTGGCCATCATGGTTGTTTCTATGTATCTGCCCTTCATTTCAGCAAGAACAGTCATAACCTGCGACAGCTCTTCGCTGGGCATGATCGTACCGTACTCATCTTCAAAACGAAGCATTTTTTCAGTGGTACTTTCCAGCTCGGCTCTGGCCACAGCAAGCTGGTTTTCAGTGTTTTCCCGGCTGGTTCTGTATCTCGCAAGCGTTATACTGGTGTTTATACTGTCCAGACGAGCAATAACCTGTTCGGAGACCTCTACGGAGTACATCGGATCCCCAGTGGTCACACTGATTTTTATAAAACCGGAAGAAGTGACTGTCGCAGAGAAGTTCTTTCTGAAACTCTTTCTGGCCAGAAACATAGCGACTTCAGGCTGGTCTTCGTATCTTTCACCGAAACCTGCACTATCGATGTAGGCCGTACTCAAAATAACCTGATCTATAAGAGTTCTGCTGTTAAGAATATCAGCGTAAACATCTGCAAGAGTTGTCATCAGCGGAAGAGAGTATCCCATGCCTCCGCTGAAAAATCCGGCAAACTCTCCCAGAGAAAGACCACCCAGACTTAAAGCAGAGGAGGCCTGTTCCTCGGGAGGAAGGATTACCGTGGTAACCGTGTATTTGTTAGACAGAAGATAGCTTCCTCCAACAGTCAGAAGCATCACAATGGTGAGAACTTTGATGATGAAGCGTCTGTTCTTCAGCAGAATGTATATCAGGTTATTGGGCGTATTGCTCATTCTTCCCCTTAGTTACTGAATATGCTCTGGTAAGCGATCACAATCGAGGCAAGTCCCGTAAGAATTATCAGGTAATCTTCCCAGAATTTAACAGGGACTCTTGGTACTTCTACTGTAGATCCGGGCAGCACCACATCTGTCATATCAGCATCGTATCTTTCTCCGTCTGCCAGCTGAAGCTTAACACTGCTGCGCCTGGCAAGCGAGCTGAATCCTCCAGCCATGCCGACATAGTAACTCACTGTCATCCCAGGCGAGTAGGCAACCGGTGCAGCCAGAACAACCTCCCCGGTAACATTAATAAAAGACGGAGATGCGGGAACAACCACTCTGTCCCCCGGCTGCAGCAGAACAGGAGATGCTGTACCCTGCATGCTGAATGGAATCTGCGTTGCGAGAGTGTCGTTATACACACGGTACACATAGCATCCCGCGAGATCGGCTGTTCTTGCTATTCCTCCGAATCTTACCAGTGCTTCTCTTGCACTCTCTCCGGGAATGTACTCGGTAAGAAGGCGGTTTGTTCCCACGGTTCCTGCTCCTGCTTCAGGAGACAAAGCCCCTTCAATAGTTATGGTTGACGCTGCAACTGGAACATGAATTCTCGTGTCTCTGCGCAGCAGGGGATTTGCGCTCAGATTTCCATCTGTAGTAAAGCTGTTGAGGTTGTAAACCGTGGAATCTCCGTCAAGGCTGATAACAAGAATTTGTGACGCAGCTCCTGTGTATGCGATACCTCCAGCCTTTTCTATGGCCTCAGTAAGCCGTGTCAGCCCGTTAACCGTAACAATCCCCGGTATTCCAACCTGTCCTGTAACAGGGATTTGAAAAGATGCAGATCGTGCAAGCCCTGAACTTACTCTCAAACCTCTGTAGTGATAAGAAAACAGATCGAAAATGGTACTCTGGAGCTCCTGAAGGTTCATACCGTAAGTATCAATTCCAGGCATTGCCGGAATGTACAGAACACCATCGAGACCTACGGGCATAGAAACAACGGAAACGACACTACTGACTCCGGAGAACGGAACTCCCCCCGGGAAAGACATCCATATCTCATCGCCTGGGTTAACCATGTACTCAACCGGATCAAAGTAGTCTGCTGGTATCAATATAACTTGCGAATCTTCAAGCAAGTCATCTGATACTCCTGCCGATATTGCAGGCACAGCGCAGAGAAAAACTGAAATCAGGCCTGTAAGCAGCATCTAAAAATCCTCCTTTAGTAGCAGCATCGACTTTACCTTGCGCTGTGATCCCACACCGAAACGGCCTGAGAAGTTACAGCCTTGATCACTCCTGAAAGCGATGCAATACACATCAGCCAGAAAAAATAGGGCAATCGCAGGGATGATGGTAATTTGTTACCTGCAAACCTTCCGGCAAAAGCAATAATATTAAAAACAGTTACACTGATGAACAGAACATTCAAGGGAGAATCGTAAACTGCCAGAAGAATCCCAGCAGCAGTGGCAACAATGGCAAACACTCCCATGTTCCATCTCAGTAACTTGTGAACGGCAATCTGAAGAGCAAGACCGTACTTTCCTGTTTTAACAGCCTTCCCAAACAAAGAGAAAGCTGATCCAATCATCCAGCTCACAATTCGAACAAGACGGTGGTACTGAATAGAGTTTTCGGGAGTTGGCTCGGCGGCAACAGCCTGTGGGTTGTAAAGGCATGAATAACCCTGAATGCGGGCAGATACCGCTGTTTCAAAATCATCTGCTCTTGCGGGGTTAGCAGGACTGTACAGATTTTTTCTTACAGCAAATACAGCTCCCGTGGCACCGAGTACAGCACCTATACGACTGCCCAGAGCTTTCAGCGTTCGCTCGTAACGCCAGTAGATCGATTCACATGTAACAGAATCCAGACTGTTCTGTTTGGAGCCGTCAACACATCCCACGCCGGGATCAGCAAAGGGCTCTACCAGTTCTCTCACGGTATTCAGTGAGAACTGTGTGTTTGCATCGGTAAATACAAGAATCTCTCCTTTTGCAAACCCGGACAGTTTCGCCATGACAGCCGACTTACCCATGCGTTTATCAAATCTGAAATATCGGACACCGCTGTCTGCAAATGATTTGATAATTTCATCTGTTCTATCGGTTGACATATCCGAGGCAACAAGGACCTCAAAACTTTCCTTCGGGTAATCCTGAGAAAGAAGGTTCTGTATCCTTTCTCCTATGCACTTTTCCTCATTACGAGCCGCGACCATCACAGTCACCAGGGGATACTCCCTGTAGGAATGTCCGTTCCCACGGGGAAACAGAAGACCCATAAGAAACATAAACGCCGGATAGAACACCATGGGCAACAAAATCATACCCACGCACACCCAGAACAGCACCACTAGAACGCTTACCAGAACAACTCCCTCCTGAAGAAACATTGAGCATTTATAGTTAATCCACTTCTTTACCGCAACAAGGATATGCCACACTGATAAGAAGGCCAAAAACCAGCCAGAAGAATGCTCCGGTCTGCGGCCACTGAGTAAGATTATCAACAGCTTGATGAACGCCGAAGGCAGCAACTCCGGAAATCATTCCCATCCCCAGAGATTTATCACTGCCGGATCTCAACAGCTTGATCGAAGCGACAACAATGGCAGCAATCAGAAGAACAAGGGATAGAGCGGAGAAAAGTCCTCCCTTGTACGGCATTTCAAGAATCAGACTGTTGAGCCCGCCAAACCTGTTGATTTTGTTGATACTGTCCTCATGCCTGACTTCCCAGAAAGAGTACAACGAAGTTCTGCCATGAAAGAACTCCTCACTGCCCCACCCCACACCAACTGCAGGTGATCTGACGATGCCGTTTACAAATCCCTTGTAACTGGTGTATCTGTGAAGAAGACTGGTGTCCATGATCAGCGACCGAGTGTCACCAAAAACTGTAAGCTGCCTCTTGAACTCATCAGCATTGACCAGGAGAACAACGGCGAAGAGAACAAGAGTGGTAACTGGCACCCATATCTTTTTTCTGTTCCTGTAAACAAGAAACACGAAACATGCCAGGGTAACCGTTAGAAATCCTCCTCTGGAAAATGTGTACAGAACATTCTGAATTCCAAGAAGAACTGCTGCAAGTGCCGTTATTTTCCAGATTTTTTCCCTGAACCGAAACATTGCGGCCAGAATTGTTGGAACAAGCAGTTCCAGAACACCTGAATAAGAGTTGGGACCTCCGGCGATCGTAGAATAAACTCTGCCTGCAAGATCAAAACCGGACGCCTGCTCTCCTGTTGTGTCAAGGTTTCCTGCGTTGTACTGGTATATACCGTACAGAGACATTACGATAAGCAGGAGAGTGAGAATTTTGAGAATCCGCACAAGCCATTCTCCCCGACCGTACCAGTCGTAGATCAGTGGAATAATTGACGCAGCAATAAACAGCTTACTGGCTTCCCGGAGGGTGTTGCCAACAAGGCTGTCGTGGTAGTGAAGGGAAACAAACGCTGAAGCCACCTGCGCCAGGAATGCAGCCAGAAGGATATAAACAGGTACCGGGAAACGGGGGAAGCTTCTGTATCCCGCTATTTTTACAACAAAGTAAAGCAGAACTGCAGCAAGCACGGCCATGGTGGCAACAGCTGTATAAAAGGGGCCGAATTCGTAAGTAGCCTTCCCGAATGTTATCGCAACAGGCAGAAGCAACAGCCAGCTGCGTGGATCTGAAACATGATACACGGCAATGAATAAAAGAGGAACACCCACGAAAGCGAGGTGTACTGCTTTGGGGAAACTCTTGTAGAGGTAAAAGAAGACCAGTGTAAGACCTATAACAAATATCCAGGTACGCCAGGATGGCTTGTAAGCCTCCAAACCCCTGCGGTATTCACCTGCCGAAACACTGCTCACTGTATATACACCCCGGTTATTATTAATTTCAGACTCCGGCCAAAGGGCGAAAAGACTCTCCAGCCGGAGTCTTCAGCTCAGTCCTGACCGGCTATCTTGATGTATGGTTCTTTCGAATCATAACTCCCGGCAAAGGCAATAAGCCTTCCGGCAAGAGCTTCGCGAGAGTGGGGATCTCTCTCAACAGCTTTTTCGTAAAGAAGAAGCGCAACATCAAAGTCTCCACTTTCCATGGCAGTTCCGGCAACAGCCAGATACGCCACGCAAGTAGACGGAACAACAGTCTCCGTTACTGAAGCCAGTAGAACAGTGGGAAGAAGCAACGCTGCAATCACTACAGCCATCTTCATCAGAGCACCTCCAAATCCTCTGCCAGAGGCAGAGCGTCAGGCAGCCCGGCTATCCTTCCCCGCAGGGTTAGGATCCGTGGCTTTGCGTCCCGGAATCTCTTCCGGTTTGCGTTTACAACGGCAACCCGGCCATCCTTCCTGTTTCCCCTGAACAGGCTGGGACCCGTCGGCTTTGCGCCCCGGAATCTCTTCCGGTTTGCCAGACGGCACTCAACCGCCCGTGTTAGTATGCTTTAAATCGGTTTCAGAGTAAAGGGGCTGGAACATATTCACAAGCCTTGAATACGCCGTAACTACCAAACCCACAAGAAGTAACAAGAGACTTTCCGAAAGACAGACCAAAAAAGACATTCTGCTTTCTGTGGGTATCTGAACCAATGGTAACACGCTGTCCTCCAAGAGAGGAGTAAAGCCTGAGAACAGCTGCTGTTGGATAGGTGGTTTTCTCCGGTCTTCTGAGTCCTGCAGTGTTTACCTCAAGAGCAATTCCCCGACTGATCATGGTCTGCAGAACTTTCCTCAGAAGTGAAGGAAACAGACTTACTTCATCAAAATCTGTGGAGAGCCCGGCTCTGGCCATACCTCTTCGGAAAATTCCCATGTGGGCAAGAATGTTAATGTCAGAACTCTGTACTATTTCCAGTGTGTCCCTGTAGTACTGCTCAATCACGGCAAGGGGATTTTCCTCAAGGAATAGTTTCCCCTCAAGAACCAGCCCTCTGTCTATCCAGTGAAGAGCTCCTGTTACAAAATCGTATCTGCTGCGCGTGAACAACTGTTCAGCCTGCTGCATATACAGATGCGGCTCTCCTATTTCAAGTCCTCTTAGTACCTGAATCTCTGTAGATTCTGCAGCGTCAAGCTCTTTCATGTAGTCTGCTTCAAAAAATCCGCCGTAGCAATGGTCTTCAGGGTTCAAATCCAGATGAGCCACGAAGCCTATCGTTTTTAAGCCGGCATC
>JAGGYZ010000045.1 GCA_021162285.1 Candidatus Fermentibacteraceae bacterium | reverse complement strand
GTTCAATTGTACACAGCTAAGCATGAAGATGCGGTAAAAACTCTGGAACTGAGAATGTCCCTGGCGCGGAAGATGAACATGAAAGACGGTATTGCCGAAACATACTTTTACCAGGCAATTACCGAACTGTTGAAAGAGAGAGTCGAACCGGCTCTGTCTTTAATGCAGAATGTTATAGCCTTCAGTGAAAAAAATGATATCAGTTTGAATCCGATACACTACTGTGTTGCCGGGGTACTGTATACTCTGTCAGGCGACACTACCACCGGTAAAGACTTTCTTGAAAGAGTTGAGTGTTTGCTGGAACTGGATATTTCTTCTGACACCGGGCTGCTGGACGGATTTGCAGCCGCACTGAAGGAAACCGAATACAGTAGTTCTGCGGATCTGGTACTTGGAGTAGTGAACAAATACAACTCTGCAGGAATATCCGGATAATAAGTAATAATACAGTTGATTTGCTTGACACTCGGCAGGGTTGTAAATATTCTCCTTCAAGGCTCTGTTTCAAAGCAGGCATGTGTCTGGAGATGATGCTTTACAGCAGAAGAAATGAGGAAGTAAAATGGAAGAGACAAAACTTAATATGCCGCTGCTCGGGGATGATTTTCCCCAGTTGAAAGTGCAGACAACACATGGACCGATGAACATACCGGAAGATCTTAAGGGTACCTGGTTTGTGCTGTTCAGCCATCCGGCCGACTTTACCCCTGTGTGCACCACGGAATTCGTGGCGTTCCAGAAGAGGTATGAGGAGTTCAACAAGCTGGGATGCAAGTTGATAGGAATGTCTATCGATCAGGTGTTCTCTCACATCAAGTGGGTGCAGTGGATAAAGGCGGAACTGGATGTGGAGATCAAGTTTCCCATTGTTGCAGCTAACGACTCAATCGCCATGAAACTCGGTATGCTTCATCCCGGTAAGGGTACAAACACTGTCCGTGCCGTTTTTATTGTAGACCCTGACAGCAAAGTTCGGCTGATAATGTACTACCCCCAGGAAGTCGGCCGGAACATGGACGAAATTGTCCGTGCGGTGAAAGCTCTCCAGATATCTGACAAACAGGGTGCCGTTGCCGCAGGGTGGCCCAACAATGAACTCATTGGTGACAGAATTATAGTTCCGCCTGCAACGAACGAAGAAGATGCTGCCAGACGTCTGGAAAACTACGAATGCTATGACTGGTGGTTCTGCCACAAACCTCTGGAGAAGTAGTTCCGAATAAAGCTCTGCTTCAGTTGCTGGAGATGCTGTATTTTTTGTGGTGAGTTCCTTTACTGTTGTTCAGTCTGCTCCTTTATGATTTGCAGAGTAGAGAGATCGGGGAAGCAGTAATGTGCCGGATTTTAGTCTGGCTTCAAGGAACAGAATGCAGGGGACAGTTACTACAGGAATCATTTCGTTGAATATTCTGGCTTCATCGCTTAGATTTCCAACAAACACCATCCCCGTAAAGAATATCGGCAGTAATACTGTCGTAAGCATTACATCCGATTTTATTTTCCTGGTTATAAAAGGAAGTAGCAACCACAGCCCTCCGAAGGTCATCAGCATTCTTAACTCCTGTGTGTTGCCTGAAATCATACTCTTCAGAATCGCCATATTATCGCTGAAGTGAGCTTCGTACATGGAGGCAGGAACGGAGCTTACAGTGCCAACTAGATTGTTAAGAAACAGCTTGACCGCAAATGCAGCTGCAATCAGAGCGAGAGAGTGTACAAGCAGAAGGTTGGTTTTTCTTTTTCCGAACTGCATTAGAAACATTGCCGGGACCAGGAATACAGCCGTTTCCCTGTTAATGATTGCAGTTATAAATACCAGATGAAACCGGAACAGTTTTTTCTCTGAAAGAGCCAGCAGCCCCATGGTAAAAAACAGAACTGCCGAGACATCATCAAGGTAGTGAATTGAGCTTAGAATAATGTAATTCCAGACCATGGGCAGAAGAATCAGTGGTGCAAATTGTATGCTCTTCTCTTCACTTATGCCTCCCCAGTTCATGAGCAGCCGGGCGAATACAAACAGCAGGGCAATTGATGCTATTGCAATATAGGTGAGAGCTGCAGTTTTTTCCGGCAAACCAATTTCTGTAAGAAGCCTGACAACCGTTGGAGAAAACACACGGGAAGCTGTAAAAATAGATCCACCGAAATGGATCCTTTCGTGAATTGCATAGTCAAAATGGGAATCCATGGAGAGGGACAACAGCACAACGAATGTCAGAGAGAGTATGCCATACAAGGTTATAACCGAGATCAACCGCGGCACTCGCTGTGCTGTTTTCATTCGCCCTCTCTTATAGCCTTACAGAAATCATATTGCAACTGGTTCCAGAATTCACATCCTGAATTCTTACACAATATACACCGGGACACAAGTTTTCTATACCGTCGCCCTCAATCCTGATTGTACCAGTAGAAGATTGAGATCGGCCGGAATATACAAGGCGGCCGTCAATGCTAAAAACTTGCACGGAATACAGCGTATTGCTATTCTGGTTAAGGAAAACCTGAATGTCATTTGTCCATAGGGGAAAACCTATTTGGGACAGGCTTGGCATTCAACAGAAGCATGCAGCCGCCAGTGTTATCTGGCGGCTGCTTCAGAATTGCTGTTATTACTGCACAGGGCTACTGAAGAGAGAGAACAACCACCCTTGGATAACCCCGCGGATCCGGTGAAAAGGCGAGAAGCCTGTCATTTCCGGCGGTTAACACCCAGTCCTGTGCATCCGGGTCACCTTCTTCTACGGAGGCTGTAAACAGCAGGTTGCCGTTAAAGTCGTAGACATCGAAGAACGGCAGCTGCTCAGAACCTCTCCTTGCCCACAGCTGATTCTGATTATCAACCATCAGGGCTGAAACTGCATAGTGATAGGGGTTAGGTTCGTAGTTCAGCTCATCTGCGGGTATCTGAACACCCATGTTCTGCATACGGCTCCCTCCACCTGATGTTACTCTGTTTTCAAGGAAGGTGTTGAAGTCGTCTATTTCGCTCTGAATTTCTTCAGGAGTTTTGGCAACCCTTTCGTAGGCTCTATTTATCTCCAGAAACCTTTCTCCATCCGGAAGAAAGCCTTGTATCTGATAGCTGTCTGATGCCATGATACTTGTGAAAACTCTGCCGCTCTGGTCTGAAGCAAATGCAACTGTTGTTTCCGTGTATCCGGGGCCTATCATTGTGGGTTCGAAGGGCATCATTTCCCGTGCATAGATGAAAGAGGGCTCT
>JAGGYZ010000212.1 GCA_021162285.1 Candidatus Fermentibacteraceae bacterium | reverse complement strand
GTTCGCAGCCTGTCCGTACAGGTCAACAGCCACAATCCCTTTTATTTCCACTCCTGTTTTCGGGTCAACAGGTTTTCCGCTTAAAGAACAGCTTTTCAGGAATTCATCGGTTTTTTCGGCAGACAAATTCCATGTAACCGGGTCGGCATCCACAAAAACGGGGACATGACCGGCAAGTATTATTCCTTCAGCAGTGGCCGTGAAAGTGTTTGGCGGTGTTATTATGCCGCTTCCAGCCGGAAGTTCTGTTGCCCAGATCATTCCGTGGACTGCCGCTGTTCCGCTGGACAGGGCCACGCAGTGTTTTACACCACAGAGTTCAGCAAATTTCTCTTCAAAGTTTTTCACCTTGGGACCAAGAACATAGTAACAGGTTTCCAGTACATCCTCTATCTCAGGTTTTACTTCATTCTTTATTTGAAGGTACTGGGCTTTCAAGTCTAGAAACGGTACAGCCATTTTCTTTGTGCCTTTCTTTACTGCAGTGTTATCAGGTACCAATAAAATATACTCAATACTGAAACATACTGTCTTTTCTCAAACGGAGATAAGAACTCCTGCAGCCACAGCAAGGATGATTCCTATAAAGTTGGTCGTAGACAGGTTTTCCCTGAGAAAGACGACTCCAAAGATAATTGCGATAACAGGGTAGAGAGCTGATATGGAGGTAACTGTGCTTACGGGACCGCTGGAAACTGCCTTTTGAAAAAACACAAGAGCAAGTCCGCCGAGAACACCTGCTGAAGCCGCCAGAATTACTCCTGTGGTTTCAAACTGTCTGGTGTTCTCTCCGAGACTGAAATAAAGAACGACAACGGTGATAACCGAGAATACGGTGTAAACGAGAACTGACTGCCAGTGACCCAGTCTGGTGGATGACAGTTTCAGCAGCACTGCCCACAAACCCCACAGTACTGTTGCTATGATGCCCCAGGTGATATGTTTTTCCATGATTCTCCGTTCAGGTTTTCGCTGAACAATAATACAACTTCCATTATTCTGGCAGGCAAGCTGTGAGTTTGTTGGCTGAAAAGCAAATTTGTAAGTCTTGAGACTTGCAGAATGCTGGGAATATGCAATATTAGATACAGGAAGTTTAGTGTATTTTTCACTTGACGCTTTTTGAGCGGTCCAATCGGACTAAAATTAATGCAAGCATAGTTTTCTGTTGAGGGACAATGCGAATACTGGACAATGTAAATTTACTTTGGGGTGATGATTTGACTCTTCCCATTAATCGGAAAACTATTTCCGGCCGCAAAGTGTTGTTTGTAGATGGTAACACACTTGCAGCATGTCTTGATGAAGATGGTGAGATAGCAGAAGAGTTCTGTAAACAGCTTGCCGGGCGTGAACCACTTCGAGTGGTGTCTCGGGATTCCGGTATCAAGGTTGGTAGTGCCGGGACAAATGTGAAGCAGATGTCTAAGCTCATATCACTTCATACAGAGGTGAAAAGCATATGAGCAGCCGTTCGCTGGAAGAAGCCAGAGGACAGTTCCTGCTTTATCAGGCTGAAGATGGGAAGCTAAAGCTTGATGTAAGAATTGAGGATGAATCAGTCTGGCTAACCCAACAGTTGATGGTCGAGCTGTTCCAGACAACTAAACAGAACATAAGTCTTCATATACAAAATATTTACGATGAAGGTGAGCTGTTGCCTGAGGCAACTGTCAAGAAATACTTGACAGTTCGAAAGGAAGGGAGTCGTGAGGTCAAACGTCAGCTGGATTATTACAATCTGGATATGATTATCTCGGTGGGGTACAGGGTGAAGAGCCATGTGGCGACACGCTTCCGAATATGGGCAACTAAGAGGCTTAATGAATACATCGTAAAAGGCTTCACCATGGACGATGAACGGCTGAAGAACCCAGATCAGCCATTTGATTACTTTGAAGAACTTACCCGAAGAATACAGGATATTCGAACTTCTGAACGCCGCTTTTATCAGAAAATTACAGATATCTACGCGACCAGCGTAGACTATGATCCAACACTGGATATGAGCATTGAATTCTTCGAAACAGTACAGAACAAGATGCACTGGGCAATTACAGGTAAAACCGCTGCTGAGATTATTCATTCAAGAGCCGATGCCGGTAAACCGAATATGGGAGTCACTTCTTTCAGGGGGGCAAAAGTTCGCAAACATGATGTGATCACAGCCAAGAATTATCTCAATGAAGATGAACTGGCCTCTCTTAACAACCTTGTTGAGCAGTATCTTATTTTTGCTCAAGGGCAGGCAATGCGCCGTATTCCCATGTACATGAATGACTGGTTAAAGAAACTGGATGGTTTTCTCACCATAAACGACAGGGATGTTCTCAGGCATGCCGGGAAGATTTCTCATCAACTGGCGAAAGAGATTGCGGAAAAAGAATATGTTAAATTTCACACAAAACGCATTGAAAACAGCAAAGATCAACTGAGTGATTTTGATAAAGTTTTAAGAATGCTGGAAGCGGCTCCGAAGGTGGAAAACTGACTGGTATTGTTTCGCATGTTGCGGCTCTGAAGGAGCGAATTTGAACACAGATTCGGCACATATTAGCAGAGAAATCAGAAATTACCCCACAGTATTGTTGCCATGATGCCCCAGGTGATATGTTTCTCCATGACGCTCCGTTAAACTTGTGAAATCGAACCATAACATATATTTCCCCGCGCAGGTCAGAAAGGCTCATGATGAGAATTCTTTCAGTTTTGCTTTTTACGATTCTTTCGGTATCCGTGGCAGAGATGTCTGTCTGCGGCAATGAAGAGCTACTTCCCATCGGGTTTACCAGCGAAGAGCTTACCAGGCTGGATGAGATAGGCACATATCAGGACGCAACATCACCTCCACCGGCGGGTGTAAGAAATCCAGGTGAGTTCGAACCGTCAACTGGTGTCATGGTGAGATGGCCCCTGGGTCTGCCTTACGATTTCCTTGTAGATGTATCAAACAGCAGTGAGCTTTGGGTAATCTGCTCTTCTTCCCAGCAGGCTTCTGCGTCATCGGCACTTTCTTCAGCCGGTGTTAACATGAGCAACACAGACTTTATTATTGGTCCTACAAATTCCATCTGGGTAAGGGATTACGGCCCATGGTTCATAGTTCTCGCCGACGGTACACAGGGCATTTTTGACTACGATTACAACAGGCCCAGACCGGATGACGATCTGATACCCCAGGTTATCGGTGACCAGTGGGGTATACCGGTATACATATCCGATATAGTACACACCGGGGGCAACTACATGTCCGGCGGTCTCGGAGAGGCCATGTCAACCAATCTGGTCTACGATGAAAACTCCCAGCCTGATTCCTGGGTAGATCAGCAGATGGAAGACTACCTTGGAGTAACTCAGTACACAACATTTGTTGATCCTCAGTCGAGTTACATAGACCACATAGACTGCTGGAGCAAGATGCTCAGCCCCGACAGAATAATGGTTCTTCAGGTACCGCCCTCCAGCCCCGACTACGCCGCTCTTGAAGCTGTCGCTGATCTCATTGCTGCAAGCCCGTCACCATACGGGCATCCGTGGAACGTTTTCAGAGTTTTCTCCAGTGGTACGGAAGGCTATGTAAACGGCCTTCTTCACAACGATACATACTACATGCCCGTGTGGAACACCGGGAATGATACTCCGGCTGAAGTGGCATTTACAGAGGCTCTTCCAGGGTATACGATTACTCCCATCTACTATTCCGATTTTGTCAACACAGACGCACTGCACTGCAGAAGCAGAAATGT